>QNAV01000001.1:0-20864 GCA_003641585.1 Thermotoga sp.
GGTATATCAACGTATTCTTTGAAAACCATGTTCGCGTTTCTTATACGGGTTAGCATATCAGCAATGGGATCACTCCACACAACGTATCCCTCCTTTACCAACTCGCTTTCTTGACACCTGGCAGTTTCCCTTCTAGAGCCATTTTTCTGAAACATACTCTGCATATGCCGAATTCCCTGTACACGGATCTTGGTCTTCCGCATATCTTACACCTTGTGTACTCTCTCACCTTGTACTTTTTAGGTTTTTTCCACCTTTCAACCATAGCTTTCTTCGCCATCTATTTCACCTCCATCAATCTCTTCTGAAGGGCATACCGAAGAGTTCCAGAAGCCTTTTGGCTTCCTCATCTGTTTTCGCTGTTGTGACAATCGTGATGTCCATTCCCTGGATTCTACTAACCTCATCAGGTGAAACTTCTGGAAAGACCAGTTGCTCTGACAGGCCAAAGCTGTAGTTCCCTCTACCATCGAAAGAATTCGGGTTCAATCCTCTGAAATCCCTCACTTTGGGTAAAACGATACTTATCAACTTGTAAAGGAAGTTGTACATCCTAGCTCCTCTGAGGGTAACTTTGAGTCCTATCGTCATTCCCTTTCTTATCTTGAAATTCGATATACTCTTTCTCGCTCTCGTGACAATAGGTTTTTGACCTGTTATCAACATGAGTTCGTTTGCGTGCTTTTCTATCATATCCGGATTTCTCGCCCCTTCACCGATTCCCATGTTTATGACGATCTTTTCCAGTTTCGGTACCTGATGGATATTCTTGTAACCAAATTCTTTCATGAGAGTTGGAACAATTTCTTTAATGTATTTTTCTTTCAAAGGAACGTAATCGTATCCCATTTTCTCGATTCCTCCTTTACTCCGTATCTATTATCTCCCCACATTTTTTACAGTACCTTACTTTATCACCATTCTCCAGTACTTTGAAACCGACCCTGGTTCTTCTGTCACAGTTCGGACAGACAACCATGACTTTGCTTATGTAAATGGGAGCTTCCCTCTCTATGATTCCACCTTCCCTGAGTTGTGGTATGGGTCTTTGATGTCTTTTGACCATGT
Organism: Thermotoga sp.; assembly: GCA_003641585.1. GTDB lineage: Bacteria > Thermotogota > Thermotogae > Thermotogales > Thermotogaceae > 4484-232. The sequence goes on from QNAV01000001.1 coordinate 1,069, forward strand.
TAACTCCTTCAACGATGACCTTTCTCTCTCTTGGTATTACTCTCAACACCTTCCCTCTCTTCCCTTTATCCTTCCCAGAAATAACCTCGACCAGATCTCCTCTCTTTATCTTCAACGCCATCATCATCACCACCTTCTCAAAGAACTTCTGGAGCCAGAGAAATTATCTTCATGAATCCTTTTTCTCTGAGTTCTCTAGCAACCGGCCCGAAGATTCTGGTTCCTTTGGGTTCATTGAACCTATCTATGATGACTGCTGCATTATCATCGAAACGAATGTAAGTCCCATCCCTTCTTCTTATTTCTTTTTTTGTCCTGACTATAACAGCTTTTACTACTTCTCCTTTCTTTATATCTGAGTTGGGTACAGCATCTCTTACAGAACACACCACCACATCTCCTATAGTCCCATACTTTTTATGGGAGCCACCAAGAACTCGAATAACCCTTAACTTTTTAGCACCCGAGTTGTCAGCAACATTCAAGTACGTCTCTTGCTGGATCATAATTCCTCCCCTCCTTCTTCAGCTTTCTTCTCCGGAATTTCTGGAACGGCTTCTTTTTTAATGATTCTTATAACCCTCCACCTTTTCGTTTTGCTCAGTGGCCTTGTCTCTTCTATTTCAACGACATCTCCCACTCTGCATTCATTTCTTTCATCGTGAACATGGTATTTTTTCGTTCTTCTTATATACTTTTTGTATCTTGGATGTTGAACCAGTCTTTCAACAGCAACCACAACGGTTTTATCCATCTTGTCGCTGACAACAACTCCAACCATCCTCTTCTTCGGCATGTCGAACTACCTCCTTATTCCCAGTTCTCTCTCCCTCAAGATCGTTTTTATCCTTGCTATATCTCTTTTCGTCATCTTTATGAGGGATGTGTTCCTGAGCTGTCCCATAGCGAGTTGAAACCTTAACTCCATGAGCTGTTTTTTCTTCTCCTCAAGAAGGTTCTTGAGTTCATCATCGGTGTAGTTTCTGAGATCCGCTGCTTTCATACATCCTCACCCCCGATATGATGGCGGGGAACAACCTTAGTGGTTATAGGTAGCTTGCTGGCAGCGTATCTTAGAGCTTCCATGGCTATATTTTCGTTGACGCCTGCTACCTCAAAGAGTATCTTCCCAGGTTTAACAACAGCAACCCATCCTTCCACATTTCCCTTTCCCTTACCCATCCTGGATTCAGCAGGTTTCTTGGTGTATGGTTTATCTGGGAATATCCTTATCCAAATCTTTCCATTCCTCTTCATAACCCTCATCATAGCTATCCTGCAAGCTTCTATCTGCTGTGCGGTTATCCATGCAGGTTCAAGAGCCTTGAGTCCCCACTCTCCGAAATGAACAGATGTTCCTCCTTTTGCTTTTCCTCTCATTCTTCCCCTCTGTTGTTTTCTGTATTTTACCCTTCTAGGCATTAACATCGTTATTACCTCCCCTCAAACGCTGGCATCACCTTTGTAAATCCATACTTTTACACCGATGGTTCCATATTTCGTTTGTGCTTCCGCTGTTCCGTAATCGACAATCGCTTTTATAGTCTGAAGAGGGAGCCTTCCTTTGAGATACCATTCTCTCCTTGCGATCTCAGCTCCCCCCAATCTTCCGGCAACCATGACTTTCACACCCTTTGCCCCTCTTCTCATAGCATCGCTTATGGCTCTCTTCATAGCTCTTTTGTAGGAAGCTCTTCTTTCTATTTTCGAAGCGATCGATTCTGCCACCAATTGTGCATCGACCTCGGGCGTTTTTATCTCTTCCACATTTATTATCATTCTTCTTCTGAACATCTTTTCAAGTTCTCCTCTGAGCTTTGTTATTTCTTCACCCTTCCTTCCTATGATCACGCCAGGCCTTGCGGTCTTGACCGTTATGTTAACCCTTTCACTATCCGGTCTTTCTATGAAAACTTCGCTTATACCAGCGTGATAATACTTTCTTTTGACGATTTTCCTGATTTCTTCGTCCTCCAACAACCACTCTGCGTAGTTCTTCTCGTTGAACCATTTAGCCTGCCAATCTGCGCTAACTCCTAGTCTGAATCCTCTTGGATGCACCTTCTGGCCCACTTTATCACCTCACTCCTTTTTTTCTTCTAGATTCTTCAGAGTGTTCTCAAGCCATTCTTCGTATTCTTTTTCCCTCGTTTTATCTCTCACAACTACCGTTATATGGGACAATCTTCTCTGGATTATATCCGCTCTTCCTCTTCCTCTCGGCCACAACCTCTTTAAACGAGGCCCATCATCGACATAACATTCAGAAACGTACAGGTTCTCAGGATCCAGATTGAGGTTGTTTTCAGCGTTCGCCACAGCTGATTTCAAAACCTTGTATATTATCCTTGCTGCCTTCTTGGGGGAGAGTTCGAGAATAGCGAAAGCCTCATTCACATCCTTTCCTCTGATGGCATTTATCACACTTCTGGCCTTCCTCGGTGAAATTCTCACATATCTGGCCACAGCCCTTGCCTCTATCTTAGGCATAGAAGATAATGCTTCCTTTCTCATTCGATGGAAAGCGGATCTTTTCAATCCTCTTCTAGGTATTTTTAGTTTCATTTCATTCCCCTCCTCATTTCAACTGCCCTTTCTTGGCTTTCTTATCTGCATGCCCTCCAAATCTTCTCGTGGGAGCGAATTCTCCAAGTCTATGTCCTATCATGTTCTCGGTGATATAAACGGGAATGTGCTTCATGCCGTTGTAAACAGCGATGGTGTGTCCCACCATCTCCGGTATTATCATCGAAGCTCTACTCCAGGTTTTTATGATTTTCTTTTCCCCCGTTTCATTCAACATCCTTATCTTTTTCAAAAGTTTTGGTTCGACATAGGGGCCCTTTTTCTTAGAACGACCCATCGGTTCACCTCCTTCACACCACGTTCCTTCTTCTCACAATGAATTTGTCAGAAGGTTTTCTACCTCTTCTGGTTTTGTATCCCTTAGTTGGCCATCCCCAAGGACTTGTTGGATGGTGTCCTTTACTCCTTCCCTCACCACCACCGTGTGGATGGTCAACTGGGTTCATGGCGACACCTCTTACATGAGGCCTCCATCCTAACCATCTCGTTCTTCCAGCCTTTCCAAAAGATTCGTTCTTGTGATCTTCATTTCCGACCATACCAATTGTTGCATAGCATTTTATATGAACCTTTCTGAGTTCTCCCGATGGCATTCTAAGGAGCGCATAATCCCCCTCTTTCGCCATTATTTGACAATATGCACCAGCGGATCTTGCGATCTGTCCTCCCTTTCCGGGTTTGAATTCCACGTTGTGAACAACCGTTCCCACAGGTATTTTTTCGATCGGTAATGCGTTTCCCACCTTTATCTCCGCATCTGGGCCACTCATAATGGTGTCTCCAACTTGAAGGCCACTTGGAGCAAGAATGTACCTTCTCTCACCGTCTGCGTAGAGGAGAAGAGCAATCCTTGCGGATCTGTTCGGGTCGTACTCTATGGCCAGAACTTTCGCTGGAACTCCCGCTTTGTCATATCTTTTGAAATCTATAATCCTGTATTTCCTTTTGTGCCCACCACCTCTGTGACGCGCGGTGATATGACCATGGTGATTCCTTCCGCCAGTCTTTTTGAGAGGTGCTGTAAGGGACTTTTCTGGCTCTTCCTTCGTTATCTCTGAAAAATCAGGTACGACCATAAAACGCCTTCCTGGTGTTGTGGGTTTGTATCTTCTAAGTCCCATCGTGGTCACCCCTTTCAGTGCTCGCCTTCCAGCTCTTTTATGGTGTATCCTTCTTTCAAAGTCACGATAGCTTTCTTCCAACTTCTAGTTTCTCCTTCGTATACTCCCCTTCTCTTTGGTTTTGGCTTCATGTTCATGATGTTAACCCTCTCCACTTTAACGTTGAAAAGTTTCTCCACAGCCTCTTTGACGAGTCCCTTGTTAGCCAATGGATTCACTTCAAATACGTATTTCCTATGCTCCCTTAAAGCGAGACTTTTCTCTGTAACAAGAGGTCTTACAAGAACATCGTAGATCGTGAGTTTATCGCGTTTCATAAGCTAAGCACCTCCTCGATCTTTCGTACCATATCCTTTGTTAGAACCAGGTAATCGTATTTGAGCATGTCATAAACGTTTAAACCATCTATTCTAACAGCATTCTCACCGTTGACGGAATTGTTGGGATTATCGGCTATTATAACTTTGACATTCGGTAAATTCCTTGCAGATAACTTGACGTTGTAGTATTCCTGTTTTTTCCAAGGAAGAACGAACAGTACCTTCTCTTCCTTGAGATTCATATTCTCCAAAACTTCTTTCATGTTCTTTGTTTTCGGCTGATCGAACTTTATGTCATCGATAACTATCAGCTTCTCATCACGGTATTTCACCGATAAAGCAGATTTGAGAGCAAGCCTTTTCATTTTTTTGTTGAGTTTCTTGCTCCAGTCCCTTGGTTTCGGTCCATGGGCAACAGCACCGTGGCGCCATATGGGAGATCTTATAGATCCGTGTCTTGCCCTTCCTGTGTGTTTTTGAGGCCACGGTTTCCTTCCTCCACCTCTAACTTCTCCACGAGTCTTGGTGGAGGCTGTTCCCGCTCTTCTGTTTGAGAGTTGCATATCAACGTATCTCCACATCACATCGAGATGAGGCTCTATGTTGAAAATCTCATCTTTCAAGTCTATTACACCTATCTTCTCACCTTTAATGTTCAGCATTTCCACGCGAGCCATGGATTACTCCTCCTTGTTCTTCTTTTTCGGGGCCTTGGCACTCCTTATGAGAAGGAGTCCACCCCTCGCTCCCGGAACGCCGCCTCTAACAACTAAAAGGTTGTTTTCCGTGTCCACTTCTACAACTTCTAAGTTCCTGATCGTGACTCTCTCATTTCCATAACGACCTGGCATCTTCTTTCCTTTCCAGATCTTAGCAGGTTCTGTATGCTGACCGACAGATCCCAATTGTCTATGGAACTTGGAACCATGAGATTTCGGACCGCCTCTGAATCCCCATCTCTTCATGGCACCGGCAAATCCTCTTCCTTTGGACCATCCTGTGACATCCACGATGTCTCCTTCTTTGAACATGGAAACGTTTATCTCCTGACCTATTTCGAATTCATCAACGTTTTCCACCCGAAACTCTTTCAAGATTCTGAAGGGTTTCACCCCGAACTTTTTAAAGTGTCCGAGAAGGGGTTTGTTAACCTTTTTCTCAGGAATCTCCTCGAAACCAAGTTGAAGGGCGTTGTAACCATCCGTTTCAACTGTTTTCTTCTGAACGACAACACAAGGGCCAGCTTTGATGACCGTAACGGGTATGGCTTTATTATCCTTGAAAATCTGTGTCATCCCCACTTTTCTGCCGATAATCATTTTCATCAAAAACACCTCCGATTACAATTTGATCTCAACGTCGACCCCAGCTGGAAGGTTTATCCTCATCAAAGCATCGATCGTTTTTGGAGAAGGATCTATGATATCTATAAGCCTTTTATGAACGACCTTCTCAAAATGCTCCCTTGAATCTTTATGCTTCATAGGAGATCTCAAAACACAATAAAGAGTCCTCTCCGTTGGAAGAGGAACGGGGCCTGAAACCTTAGCGTTCGTCGATTTGGCAACATCAACAATTTTCTTAGCAGATTCATCCAGTATCTTGTGATCGTACGCCTTCAACTTTATCCTTATCTTTTGACCTGGCATGACATCTGCACCCTCCCTCTTGTGAGAAGGGGGAGCGGGTTCGCTCCCCTCATTCTATTATCTCCGTCACAACACCGGCACCGACGGTTCTTCCTCCCTCTCTTATAGCAAATCTCATCCCTTTATCTATAGCCACTGGGTAGATCAATTTCACAGTTATTTCCACGTTGTCACCGGGCATAACCATTTCGACACCTTCTGGAAGGTCAGCTATCTCTCCTGTGACATCGGCGGTTCTTATGTAGAACTGAGGTTTGTATCCTTTCATGAATGGTGTGTGTCTTCCCCCTTCTTCCTTTTTCAAAACGTAAACCTGAGCTTTGAAAACGGTATGAGGATGTATGCTACCAGGAGCTGCTAAGACTTGACCCCTTTCAACCTCATCCTTTTCGATACCTCTTAAAAGACAACCAACGTTATCACCAGCGATTCCTTCGTCAAGCTCTTTCCTGAACATTTCAACACTCGTCACAACGGTCTTTCTAACCTCATCGGTGAGACCAACTATTTCGACCTCATCTCCAGGTTTAATTCTTCCTCTTTCGATCCTGCCGGTCACGACTGTTCCCCTACCAGTTATGGAGAAAACGTCTTCTATGGGCATAAGGAATGGTTTGTCCACTTCCCTCACAGGTTCTGGAATGTAATTGTCCAGAGCATCGAGCAACTCTTTTACAGGTTCGTAAACTGGGTCATCAGGATTATCGGGCCCCTCAAGAGCCTTAAGTGCGGATCCCCGGATGACGGGAACATCGTCTCCTGGAAATTCGTATTTGTTGAGAAGATCCCTTACCTCCATTTCCACGAGGTCTATCAGTTCAGGATCGTCTACCATATCGGTTTTATTTAAGAAAACCACAATGTAAGGGACGTTAACCTGCCTTGCCAGGAGAACGTGCTCCCTTGTCTGAGGCATGGGGCCATCTGTTGCAGCGACCACCAAAATCGCACCATCCATCTGAGCAGCACCTGTGATCATGTTTTTGATGTAGTCAGCGTGTCCTGGACAATCGATATGAGCGTAATGTCTCTTCTCAGTTTCATACTCAACGTGAGTGATGTTGATCGTAATACCTCTTGCCTTTTCCTCAGGTGCTTTATCGATCTGTTCAAAAGGTATGAATTGTGCCAATCCTTTGAAAGAAAGGTATTTTGTGATTGCAGCGGTCAACGTTGTTTTTCCATGGTCGATGTGTCCGATGGTTCCGACGTTAACGTGGGTTTTCTTCCTAACAAATTTTTCCTTTGCCATCCGTTCTCCCTCCTCCTAACACCTTATTTAAACATACTTTATGATTCTTTCGAGGATTCTTTCTGGAACCTCCTGATAGTGGGAAAATTGCATCATATACGTTGCTTTTCCCTGACTCAGGGATCTCAGGGCTGTAGCGTACCCAAACAATTCGGAAAGAGGAGCGTAGGCTATGATAACCCTCATCTTTCCTCTGGATTCCATGGTATCGATCTTGGCCCTTCTGGAATTCAAGTCAGATACCACGTTTCCTAGAAATTCCTCTGGAGTCGTGATCTCGATCTTCATAACTGGCTCCAGGAGAACAGGATCCGCCTTTCTCATAGCTTCCTTAAAAGCTATAGAAGCCGCTATTTTGAAGGCCATCTCGGATGAATCCACTTCGTGGTAAGAACCGTCAAGAAGAATCGCCTTTATTCCAACCATTGGATAACCTGCAAGTATGCCGAACATCATGGCTTCTTTTACTCCTTCTTCTACTGCTGGGATGTATTCTTTTGGAATAACTCCGCCAGTTGTTCTGTCTTCGAACTCGAAATGTTTTTCAAGGCTTATAGGTTCAAATCTCATAACGACGTGACCGTATTGACCTCTACCACCTGTTTGTTTTATGTACTTTCCTTCAGCTTCTACAGTTTTTCTTATGGTTTCCCTGTAGGAGACCTGTGGATGACCAACTCTAACGCCAACACCGAATTCTCTCTTCAACCTATCAACTATTATTTCAAGATGTAACTCTCCCATACCGGATATGATCGTTTCACCCGTCTCCTTATCGACTTTCACCCTTAAAGTAGGATCCTCCTCTTCAAGAGCTCTTAGAGCTTTGATGAGTCTATCCTCGTCCGCCTTCGTCAGAGGCTCTATTGCGACAGATATGACAGGTTCTGGAAATTCCATTTTTTCAAGAATGATATGATCTTCCGAACTGCAAAGAGTATCCCCTGTTTGAGAATTTTTCAGCCCAATTGCCGCTGCTATATCACCTGCTCTCACGTAATCAACGTCTTCTCTTTTGTCAGCATGCATGAAAACTATCCTGGATATTCTCTCCCGAATGCCTTTCGTCGTGTTGATGACGTAGCTTCCCTTGTTCAATTTTCCGGAATAAACTCTGAAGTAAGTCAGTTTCCCTATGTAAGGATCAACCTGTATCTTGAAGACAAGAGCCGAGAATGGTTCATTCTCCATGGGTTTTCTGATCTTTTCCTCCCCTGTCTTTGGATCCCACCCTTTAACAGGTGGCATATCCAAAGGGGAAGGGAGATAATCAACGATAGCATCTAAGAGTGGTTGTATACCTTTATTCCTAGCAGCGGCTCCACAAAGAACCGGTACGAATTTTCCCTCTATCGTTCCCTTCCTTATAGCTTCCTTGATTCTCTCAACAGGTATCTCCTTTTCCTCAAGGTAGAGTTCAAGGATACCCTCATCTATCTCTGAAATCTGAGCAACGATCTCTTCCCATCTTTCCTCGACTTCATCCAGAAGATACTCTGGTATATCCTCATAGACATATTCACTACCATCTTCACTCACCCAATATATCGCTTTCTTCAGGACTATATCCACAACCCCTTTGAAATCTCTTTCATAACCTATGGGAATCTGGAGGGGTAAAGGATTCGCTTCAAGTTTATCCACAAGACTTTTGACGGCCATATCAAAATCTGCCCCTATCTTATCCATCTTGTTCATAAAGGCTATTCGGGGAACTCCATATTTATCAGCCTGTCTCCATACCGTTTCAGATTGAGTTTCAACACCGGCGGTGGCATCGAATATAGCGATGGCTCCATCGAGCACGCGAAGCGACCTTTCAACCTCAGCTGTAAAGTCCACGTGCCCGGGCGTATCAATAATGTTGATTCTGTGATCCTTCCAAAAACATGTGGTAGCAGCTGCTGTTATCGTTATTCCCCTCTCTTTCTCTTGAACCATCCAATCCATCGTGGCCGTTCCCTCATCGACGTTTCCGAGGTAATGCGTTCTTCCAGTGTAATAGAGTATTCTTTCGGTTGTGGTTGTTTTGCCCGCATCTATATGAGCCATTATTCCTATGTTTCTTATCTTATCGAGTGGCACATAACGTGCTTTGATCTCTCTCATAATTCACCTCACCACCTGTAATGTGCGAAAGCCCTGTTAGCCTCTGCCATTCTGTGAACATCTTCCTTCTTCTTTATAGCCGTTCCCGTGTTGTTGTAAGCGTTCATGATCTCTTCTGCAAGTTTCACCTTCATGGGTTTTCCTTTTCTTGCACGTGCGGCAGCGACTATCCATCTGAGAGCCAAAGAGGTTCTTCTTGGCTCCTGAACTTCTATTGGAACCTGATAAGTTGCTCCCCCAACCCTTCTTGGCCTCACTTCAAGAACGGGTTTTACATTCTCAACAGCTTGTTTAAAAACCTCAAGAGGGTCCTTCTTCATTTTATCTTTGATAATATCGAAAGCATCGTACACGATCTTCTGAGCTATAGATTTCTTTCCATCCCACATAACTTTGTTTATGAGCTTTGCCACAAGGACGTCATTGTAAAGAGGATCAGGTGGAACCTGTCTTACCTCTGCCCTTCTACGTCTCACTCATACCCACCTCACTTCTTTGGCCTCTTGGTTCCATATTTACTCCTAGATTGCTTTCTTCCCTCAACGCCTGCTGCGTCCAGTGCTCCTCTTATGATCTTGTATCTAACACCTGGAAGATCCTTGACCCTTCCACCTCTTACAAGAACAACGGAATGCTCTTGAAGGTTATGACCAATACCTGGAATGTAAGCTGTCACTTCTATTCCATTTGAGAGTCTGACCCTCGCGATCTTTCTCAAAGCAGAGTTCGGCTTCTTGGGTGTCATTGTCGAAACCCTTATACACACACCTCTCTTCTGAGGGTGCCCCTGAAGGGCTGGTGCTTTCGATTTCTTTGTTTTTGGTTTTCTTCCATATCTTATCAGCTGGTTTATAGTGGGCATTCAGATCCTCCTCCTTATATTTAGAGCACTAAACCGAAGTTTTATTCTACACCACACTCATAGTACTGTCAACGGAATTAAAGAATATGCGAACTTTACAAATAAGTAAATCTCTATTTCTGGTTCGATGATCGGCGTTTAATGATCGAAGATCATCGATGAATAACTGAGCATTAAACACCGTATATCGAACGTCGAACATCGAAAGGGTATAAGGCAGGGTATGTGATACAGGATGTAATGTTAAATACTCCATCCCCTACATCCTAGCAAAATGTGTATAATACTTTCAGCGACACTCGATAAGGGGGAATGAAAAAGTGGTGTGGAAACCAGAAGATTTTTCCAAATTCACCTATGTAACCTCCGTAAAGATATCTCCATCTGGGGATATGGTCTCTTACACATTGAACAAAGTGAACATCGAAAAGAATAAATACGAAAACAGTGTGGTTCTGGAGAGCTTGGAAAAAAGAGGTGCAAGGTATTTCCTAGAGAACGCTTCTCTTCTTTCATTCTCTCCAGATGGTAAGAAGCTTCTTTTTATGAGAAAAAACGAAGAGAGTAAGGAAGAAGAGCTCCATGTGTTGGATCTGGCGACTATGTCCTCGAAAAAAATATTCACAGGAAAGAACATATTGCAAACTTCCTGGAGAGACTCCAGGATTCTGGCATTACTCACCGTTCGGAGGAGGGAGGATGAAGATTTGTTCTTTGAGAAAGAGATCCCTGTGTGGTTCAATGAAGAAGGTTTTAAAGATTCTCCAAAAAACGTTGTGAAGGTACTCGATGTTGAAAGTACACAGGTTCTGGATGAATTCGAAGATGAATTGATAACCTCGATCATATGGCTAGAAGGTTCGTTGATTTATACGAAAGCTCTGAGAGAAGATCCTTTCAAATACATGGATATCTTCCGTTATGAGGAAGGAAAGAAAGAGAAGATTTTCGAGAAGGTGTCCTTCTACCCAGTGGATAGCGAGGGCAGTTCTCTTCTACTTCTTGGAAAACCTCAGAAGAGATACCATCATGAGCATGACTTCGTTTATCTGTGGAATGGAAAAGATGTGATTCCTCTAACTGAAAAATACGGTTTGAACAACTCTTTTGGTATAAGTACAGAGGTTTGGGTTCCCTCAATATACCCATCTCCCAAATTGAAAGAAGGAGCGGTATATTTCCTGAGCCTTAGCGAGGGGAAGACCATACTTGAGAGGATAAGAGAGGGAAACAAAGAAACCCTTGTAGATGAGGAATTCGTTATAACCTGTTTCGATGCCTCAAAAGATGGTAAAGTCATTTTCACAGCTGTGAGCCCCACATCACCAGTTGAGGTATATCTCTGGAACGATGGAAAGGTTGAAAGACTGACATCATACAACGAGAAAGTAGCAGAAATCATGAAAATTGTTCCTCTCAGGCATTTCAAATACGAAAGTCACGATGGGCTTCCAATAGACGCTTGGTACCTGAGACCAGAGAGAACGCCAGCACCTCTCATCGTTTTCGTTCATGGGGGTCCTAAAGGAGCTTACGGCTACATAAACTACTTCCTGGGACAACTCCTTACAAGCAACGGTTTCTATGTTCTGTACACCAATCCCAGAGGTAGTAACACTTACTCTGAAGATTTCGCAGATGTCAGGAAAAGAACAGGCCTTGAGGATTTCCAAGATATAATGGAGGGGATCAAGAAGCTTCTCGATATGGAGGATGTGAATGGAGACAAGATCGGTATAACGGGAATAAGTTATGGGGGATTCATGACGAACTGGGCAATCACACAAACTGACATGTTCAAGGCAGCTGTGAGCGAGAACGGTATATCGTACTGGTTCACAAGTTACGCTTTCTCGGATATTGGTTACTGGTTCGATAAGGAGCTCATAGGAGAAAATCCGATGACCGATGAAAATTATAGAAAATTGAGCCCTATATTCTACGCACAGAACGTGAAAACACCCATCCTCCTAATACACAGCCTGGAGGATTACAGATGTCCTCTAGATCAATCTCTAATGTTTTTCACGGTTTTAAGAGACCTTGGGAAAGAAGCTTATATAGCGATATTCAAAAAAGGAGCTCATGGTCACAGTATAAGAGGGCTCCCAAGACACAGGTTGAAAAGGTACAGGATGATTTTAGAATTCTTCAAGAAAAAGCTCATCGAGGAGAAACCCTTCGATATCGATGAAGTTTTGAAGAAGAAGGAGGACAGATCATGAAGTACGGTGTGAGTTACTTTGGAAGCAGAATTCTGAAACATGTCGAAGAGGATATGAAAGAGTTGAAAGAAATAGGTTTTGATGTGATCGTTCACACCTTTAGCGAAAATGATCACAAATTTTATTTCAGGACCATGAAAGATATCGTGAAATTGACCAGAGACCTGGGTATGGAAGTTTGGATCGACCCATGGGGGGTTGGAGGAGTATTTGGAGGAGAAGCTTTTTCCAATTTCCTGATTGAAAATCCGTCTGAATGGCAGATAACGAATAGGGGAAGGGCTGTAGGTTCAGCTTGTTTTAATTCGCCAAAGTTCAGAGAATACATGAAAAGATGGTTGGAGGCGGCCGTTGAAACAGGGGCTGACGCTGTGTTCTGGGATGAGCCACATTTTCACATTCTAAAAGATTTCCCGAAGGAATGGACCTGTAGGTGTGAGAGATGCAAAGAAAAGTTCAAGGAAACCTATGGTCACGATATGCCAGAGGAATTCACAGAAGAGGTATCAAACTTCCGCAATAAAACAATAAAAGATTTTTTCGAAGAAGTTCTTTCATATTCGAAAAAACTCGGTATGAAGAACGTCATATGCTTTCTTCCCTTTGAATCCGAGCTGTTCGGTTTAAAAGATTATGAAAGTATCGCTAAGATCGAATATGTGGACAATATAGGTTCTGATCCATACTGGATGGCTTTCAAACTCGAGATGAATCCGTTTCTCAAGGAGACTACGCAGAAGATTCTGAAGTTATCCAGTAAGTACGGTAAAGAAAATCACATGTGGCTCCAAGCTTTCAAGGTTCCAAGGGGAAGGGAAGAGGATATCGTGAAAGGGGCGAAGATACTGAAAAAAGAAAATGTCGAGACCGTTCTGTTTTGGGGGGTCTTCGCGTGTAAGCACATCTCGAGTATCGCACCGGATGATCCCGAGAAAGCATGGGAGGTTGTTAAGCAAATTGTGAAAGAAGTGAGATAGATGAGGTTTGGAGTGATTCTCTCTGCAGGTTGTTCAGAAAGATTCAAGAGTCCAAAGATCCTCTTCGAAGTTGAGGGGAGACCAATGCTTCAATGGGTAATAGACCTTCTTAAAAGGTTACCTCTCGATGGAAGAATCTTGGTTGTAAATCCACATTGGAAAAGTTTTTCAAAATATTTCAACACACGGGGATTTGAAATACTCATCAATGAAGATTTCAGAGAGGGAATGGCATCCTCCGTGAGAAAAGCCGTTGAGTTTTCAAAAAAAAGGGGAGCGAAACAAGTCGTCATTTTTCTAGGAGACATGCCTTTTTTGAGGGAAGAAACCGTCTACAAAATCTTGTATTTTGAAACGGACAAGCCAATAATAGCACCTCTATACAGAGGTATAAAGGGTTTCCCGACCATTGTAAAATCCGAGGTTTTCGATGAAGTTCTGAAGTTAAAGGGAGATATAGGTATAAGGAAGTTGATACGAGAAAGGCCAGATCTTGTTCAATTCGTGAAGGTGAACGATCCATCGGTTATAAAAGATATAGACGAGCCTGTGGATATGAAACAAGGCCCCTTGAAAAGGGCCTCACCTGGAGGCGGCGGTGGGATTCGAACCCACGAGTAGGGATTTTGCAGACCCCCGCCTTAGACCACTTGGCTACGCCGCCTCTCCATAGAAATGATACCATAGTTCTGAGAGAGGTTTCAACATCGCTGGAGGAAAAATCATGTACGATTATGAAAAATGTTCTGATGATGTGAAGAAACTGATAAACGATGTCGTGAAATCTTTCAGAAAGACTTTGAAAGATAACTTGGTAGGAGTTTATCTTCATGGATCCCTCGCCATGAGTTGTTTCAACCCGAATTACAGTGATATAGATATGTTGATCGTTGTTGAGAGAGAAATGAGTGTGGAAGATAAGCGATTGTTCATAGGAGATTTCCTCGATACAATAAAATCGAAGAAGATTCCGAAGAAAGGAATAGAATTCAGTGTGATTCAGATTAAATATCTAAGAAATTTCGAGTATCCAACTCCCTTCGAACTCCATTACTCAAAAATGTGGAAGGAGGCTTACGAGCAGAACAGGGTGGATTTCTCAAAGCAGAATAGAGATCCTGACCTTGCAGCTCATATAGTAGTGACCTTGAACAGGGGGATGTGTCTTTACGGAGAATCTATAGACAAGGTTTTCAAGCCGATCCCTGAGAAATTCTATGTAGAATCCATTCTGCACGATGCGAAGGATATAGAGAGAAATCCTATGGAAGACCCGGTGTACAGCGTGCTGAACTTTTGCAGGATCCTCTATTATTTGAAGGAAAAGGTGGTCTCATCGAAGAAGGAAGCGGGAGAGTGGGCAATTGAGATTTTACCTGAAGATTTGAAGAGATTGGTCAACAAGGCTTTGAGGATTTATATGGGGGATGTAAAAGAAATAAAATGGGATGAAAGAAGGGTAAAGAATTTCGTTGAATTCGCTTTCTTAGAGGTCAAGAGGCTTCTTTCAAGTTTTAAGAATTCGTCTTCTTAGCTCCCTGTCACCGAACTTTTCGTATATTTTCACCCATTCTCTTGATAGAGACTCATCTGCGAAAGCGAGCCTGTATTGAAGTATGCTCTCTCTTATACCTTCGAACGTCAATCTGTAGTCCCTCAGAATTTTTTTTAAGAACAGAAACTTCTCTCGAAGGATACGAAAAGGAAGCATGGCTCTTTTTTCAAAGGGTGTTCTTGGTTTTGGAATCAACGGATTCAAGCTCAGAGTTATCTTGGTGTATCCCAGAGACCTTGCAAAGTCAGCCAGCTCCTTTATAGCAATCAAATCCTCTTCTCTCTCCTCTTCCAAGCCATATATGAAGTACATTTTTATCCTATCAAAACCAGCTTCTCTTCCTACTTGCAATGCATTTTCTATATCTTCCTCTTCTATATCTTTCCCAAGGATATCCCTGATCTTCTGCGAGCCTCCTTCAGGAGCCACAGTGAAGGTCTTCTGACCCGATTTTTTCAAAAGCTTCAAAAGACGTAGATTCAATCCATCCATTCTCATAGAGGAAACAGAAAACTTTATCGAATATCTTTCAAGAACATCCAAAAGTTCATCTAACCAAGGATAATCCGTTATCGTAGCACTTATAAAACCGAATTTTTCTTCCTTGTATTTCTCCACAATCTTTTTAAGCACATTGGGTTTAATGAAACGGACCGGTTTTTGCGTATGACCTGCTACACAAAATTTACATCTTCGAATACAGCCTCTCCCCACTTCCACAAGGAGTCTCTTTGAAAATTCCCCATAAGAAGGTATCACATGAGAGTAAGGTGGATTATCGTTGAGATTTTCATAAGTAGCGAGTTTCTTGAAAACCTTCCCTTCAGGTGGGATGGAAACCGATGGTATCTGGAGGAGAGAAGATAGTACCTTTCCTTTTTCATTCAGCAGCAGAGATTCCACAAATTTTTCAAGGTACTCTTCAAGATCTCCATGGTAGATCGCATCGGCAACTTCCCAAAACATGAATGGGGCAAAATATGTAAGGGCTCCCCCAACAATTATCAGAGGGTGATCTTTATTTCTCTCTCTCCAAGACAGAGGAATCCCTTTGTTTTTCAGAAGTTCCAAAACATTGAAAAAATCCAACTCGTGATGAACCGAGAAAGCCCATATCCTGAACTCATCAAGTGGTGATTGTGTCTCCAGCGAGTAATATTTTCTGAACCATCCTTCATGGAAGAACCTTTCACAAACAATACCTGATTCGTTAAGAAGTTTTGCGACGAATGAAAAACTTAAACTGGACGATGCTATGTTGTATTTATTTGGGAATATCAGGGCAACTTTTACTCTACCAGAATAGGGAAAGTCCTCGAGTACTTTCTCACCTTTTCTGTATCTCAGAACCTCATAGTATTCTCGGTAATCTGAGGACTTTCTCGGCCTTCTCAATCGATACCCTCCGGAGGTAATTCTTCGACACTATTATCCTTGTGAACTCCACTTCCAATATCTTTTCATCACCGCTCATAACGATTCCTCTCAATCTCACCCTGTTTTCATCCACTCCCACAACACGAACTCCTATAGCTACTTTATCGCCAGCCTTCACAGGTTTCACATGTCTTGCACAAGTCTCCAAGACAATGGATGTCATACTGAGCGGTAAGAATTTATCAAGTAGATCGTATCCCACTTTGTGGACCAGAGAAAGGAGAGAGCTAGTGGATATGAGGTGGTAATTTATAACATCCCCATCTTCATTCCATACCATGGTTTCATCAAGTGTGAAGTCCTCTGAACGAGTTTTACCCACCAGGAAATCCCATCTCATTCTTTGACCACCTCCTCCAGCTCTTCTTCCAATATCTTCCTGAGTTCTTCTCCTTCAAGTGTTTCCTTCTCAAGAAGCTGTTCCACAATATCTTCCATTTGTTTTCTGTATTTTATCAGTATTTCCTTTGCTCTTTCGTAACATTCGGAAACAATTCTTTTAACCTCTTCATCGATCTGACTTGCAACCTCTTCACTGTAATTTTTCAATCTTGTTATTTCCTTTCCAAGGAAGACCTCTTGCTCATTCTTACCCCATGCAAGAGGTCCCAATCTATCGCTCATCCCAAGTTCGCACACCATGGTTCTTGCCATCTCCGTTGCTTTTTCTATGTCGTTTGCTGCACCGGATGTTATTTCACCGAAAACTATCTCCTCGGCGGCACGTCCTCCAAGGAGTGCCGTTATTTTATCCAAAATTTCATTCTTGGTCACAAGGTATTTATCCTCAACTGGAAGTTGAAGTGTGTACCCAAGAGCTTTATAACCTCTTGGTATTATGGAGATCCTGTGAACTGGATCAGCGTTCGGAAGGATCGTCGAAACTATGGCATGTCCCACTTCATGGTAAGCGATTATCCTCTTTTCTTTAGGACTTATCACCTTAGATTTTCTAGCAGGTCCTGCTATAACCCTATCTATCGCTTCTTCGAAATCTTTCATCGTTATCTTGGATCTTCCTTCTCTGGCAGCAAGAAGAGCTGCTTCGTTGACGAGGTTTTCAAGGTCAGCCCCGACGAATCCCGGTGTTCTCTTTGCAAGTATCTCGATGTTGACATCTTCTGCTATAGGCTTCCCTTTCATGTGTATCTTCAATATCTTCATTCGTCCTCTCAGATCTGGTGGGTCAACGACCACTTTCTTATCAAACCTTCCGGGTCTCAGAAGGGCAGGATCAAGTATATCCGGCCTGTTAGTTGCGGCCATCACTATGATACCTTCTCTAACGTCGAAACCATCCATTTCAACCAGAAGTTGATTCAAAGTTTGCTCCCTTTCATCGTGTCCTCCACCGAGTCCAGCTCCTCTGTGTCTTCCAACAGCGTCTATTTCATCTATGAAGATGATGCATGGAGCGTTTGCTTTTGCTTGGTTAAACAGATCCCTAACACGCGCAGCACCAACTCCCACGAACAGCTCCACGAAGTCTGAACCACTTATATGAAAGAATGGGACATTCGCTTCTCCCGCTACTGCTCTTGCAAGAAGGGTCTTCCCCGTTCCAGGGGGTCCAACAAGAAGTATTCCCTTGGGCATTCTCGCACCGAGTTTGTTGAATTTCGATGGATTCTTCAAAAATTCCACAACTTCTTTGAGTTCCTCTATCGCTTCGTCTGCTCCCCCAACGTCATCGAACGTTACCTTTTTCTCACCAGGCTTGTACATCCTGGCCCTGCTTCTTGTGAAAGTGAAAGCCTGGTTGTTCCTGCCGGAAACAGTCCTCATGACAAAAATCCAAACGAATATGATGAGAAAGGTTGGTATCAACGTTCCAAGAATGTTCACCCAAACGGAACTGCTCACACTCTTCTCACCGTATATCCTGATACCTTTACTGGATATCTCGTTTATGAGATCCGAATCGTTCAGAACCCATGGAGCGTATATCTCATAGATCCTACCATCCTTTGTGCTCACTTTAACCGTTCCATCATCCTTCAAAGCTATCTCTGCAATCATTGAAGAGTCTTCCTTCAACATCTTTAGAAAGCCGCTGTAGCTCATCCTCGATATAGGGGAAGACTCCGTGTAGAGGAATCGTGCGAGCCAGAAGAGAGATAAGACTATTAGAATGGCAAAGAGAAGATTTATTATATTAGGTTTTCCGTTCAAAACTAAAACCTCCTTTCAGATAACCAAAAGGCCATCGAATCAATTTAAGGATCAAATAACCTCCTTTCCCTCCTACCACCTTGGTATGAGCCTGACGAACCCCTGGTATCCAGAGAACTCTGTCTCTAGAGTCTACCAGAATTGGTACCCGCCTTCTATAGAAAGTTGGGATTTTCTCTTCGATCATCAGATCCTTAACTTTTACGAAACCCTTTTCTAAGAAAATTTTATCACCGTCTTTCCTGTTCCTAAAAAATAAAGGCTCATCCAAATCCTTCAAGTTGAAGATCACTGATATTTTCCTGTCCACATTCTCCTGCTCCTTTGAAATTATAACTCTCATTTTGAATCCGTTCACATTATAAAATCCTTCTTTTAATCTTTTTCTAAAGTTCTTCACATTCAATGTTCTACCAACCGCGATCATATCATATGATTTCTCAAGGAACACATCTCCAAAGATATTCACTCTATGTGAAGGTTTATCAAAGCCTTTCACAAATTCCCATAATTTCTCGAATTCTGGTATTTTTCCGAAGAACTCATGCACGATCTTTCTCATAACTTCCAGAAGAACGAATGTGCTTTCTGGCCTTCTCATCACAAAGATATCATCCTCTTTATGAACGTTTTTTTCCATAAAAAGTCCTATCTCTTTATTCATGAAATCTTCCAGAAGGTTCGCTGTTCTCACCAATCTGTAGGCAGATTCCTCTACAGAAGGATTCAGATTTCTAAGAAGCGGTACAATTTTATGTCTTATGAAATTCCTCGTATACTTTATATCGTAGTTACTTTTATCCTCAACGTAAGGTATTTCGTTCTTTCTAGCGTACTCTTCTATCTCCTCTCTCGTGAATATCAGAAAAGGCCTTATGAATATACCCCTTGATGGCCTCATACAGGAAAGCCCCAGCGGTCCTGTTCCTCTTATAACCCTATGGATGACGGTCTCCAGTAAATCGTTTTTGTGATGAGCCAGAGCGATCCTTCTGGCGTTGACATTTTTGCAAACTTCCTCCAAAAAAGCGTATCTCTCCTTTCTTGCCACTTCTTCCAGATTTCCCTTTATCTTTTTACATATATCGGGGATATTTCTTCTTCCCAGAGTGATAGGAATGCCTAAAGATTTAGAGAAGCTTCTGACGAATTCCGCTTCTTCTGAGGACTCAGGCCTTATCATGTGATCCAGATGTGCCGCGTGAAGGGATATCCTAAGGAGGCTTGCTATCCTGTTCAGAGCGAACAAGAGTGACATGGAATCTATTCCACCCGATACAGCAACGATGACCTTATCACCAGAGGAGATCAGACCTTCCTTCTTTATAAAATTCAAAAGTCTTTCCTCAAAATCCATTTCTTCACCCCATTATACAACAAAAAACTGGAGCCAGCGGTGGGACTCGAACCCACAACCTACGCATTACGAATGCGCCGCTCTACCGGTTGAGCTACGCTGGCCCCTCAAGCGACCGTATAGAAATATTAATACAAGGAGCTATCTCTGTCAAGAAAAGGCGGGGCTGTTTCA
>QNAV01000002.1:0-18477 GCA_003641585.1 Thermotoga sp.
CGACAATTTCCTCTTTTCACTGACGAACACTTCCTCTCCTTTTTTTACAAGGAATTCAAGCAGTGCTTTGTTACTCACACCGTATCCTAAGAGGGAATAAACCAATTTTTGACACCTCCAAAAAGGCTCAGGAAAATCAGCGAGATTGATAGATTCAGAATGGAAAAGATGAAAACTATCTTTTCCTCCTTCCAACCTAGGAGTTCAAAGTGGTGATGAATAGGAGACATCCTGAAGACTCTTTTTTTAGTGAGTTTAAAGCATGATATCTGTATTATCACACTCAAAGTTTCTATGACGTAGATTGGGAAGAACGTGAGAAGGAACACCTCCGTTCTAGTCACAATGGAAAGCATACCAAGGTATCCTCCCAGGGCTAGAGAACCCGTATCCCCCATGAATATGGAAGCAGGTTTTGAGTTGTAAACAAGAAAAGCCAGAACAGATAATAGAAGTAACAAGAAGGATTCATGAAACGTCCCTTTACTTAATAGAAACATCATGTAAGGTAAACTACCTGAGACGAAAATCCATCCTGCCAGACCATCTAAACCATCTGTGAGATTCACCGAATTGGAGGTTCCCGTGATCACAAGGATAGCAAAGATGGGATATAAATATCCCAGATCTAGCATCTTTCCAAAAACGTTTACGGATGTCCCTCTCCCATTTTTGAGAGCCATGAACGTCAATATCGAAGAGACAAGTATCTGAAGTAGTAATTTTTGACGAAT
Organism: Thermotoga sp.; assembly: GCA_003641585.1. Classification (GTDB taxonomy): domain Bacteria; phylum Thermotogota; class Thermotogae; order Thermotogales; family Thermotogaceae; genus 4484-232. Next base: position 735 of record QNAV01000002.1, read on the forward strand.
GGTCAATCCCAAAGCGTTTTTCCTCACGATGCTCAATATGTCATCGAGGAAACCTATCATTGCAAAAAAAAGTAAACCTAAGGTGGGCATGAAATCTTTTGTGAGTAACAAAACCATTGGGAGAAATAGAAGGCCTCCCATGGTTGGAGTACCCTGTTTATAACCGTGGAGATCTGGCCCTTCTTCTCTGATGAATTGTCCTACTCCTATTTTTCTGAATAATCTTATAAGAATAGGGTACAAAATTAAAGGGACGAAAAAAGCCAAGACAGCCTTCATTTCCCCAACAACCCCATGAATTCTTTCAATACCTTTTCGATTTCCACAAATCGTGAGGCTTTAAAAAGAATCACATCACCTGCCGCAACTCTACTGAAGAGATTCTCGGCTATAACTTTAGGGTTATCCGATCTCATCAATATCTTCGAACATTTCATCTGGTTTATTTCATCATCTGCTGTGTAAAGATATACTCCATCCAGCGCTTCCAGCTTCTTTCCAAGACGCTCATGGGTCTCCTTAGAAAACATTCCCTGCTCCTTTATAGATCCAACGACTGCGTATTTTTTGCCTTCCCCTATTCTTAACATCGTTTTCACAGCCACATCGAATGATTCCAAACTAGCGTTGTAGGTGTCGTTTATGATGTACAACCCTTTAGATCTCATAACGTGGAATCTATTTTCAGGAAGCTTTAATTCAGGCAGAATTCTCACAGGCAGTTCTTTACCCAAAGCTTTCAAAACACTCACTGAAGCCAGAAGAGAAAGAATCTGACCTTCATTCCATATACCACTCAGTTTGAATGCGATTTTTTCTCCAAAGTGTTCTATTATGCAAGCTGTATCACCATTTGCATACCACCAATCCTCTAAAACCACGTCTCCTCCTCTTCTGCCAAAGAAAAGTGTCTTCTTGTTGATTTCCCTAACTCGCTCTCGCAACTCGTCATCGTCGTGGAAACAAACGACAACTGAATTTTCTCTACTGTACGAGATTATCTCTAATTTAGCCTCCATGATATCTTTCCTGCTTCCCAATAATCCTATGTGAGATGTTCCCACATTCAGGATAACCGCAATATCAGGAGGTGCTATACTGCACAGATGTTTTATATCCCCTTTCTTGTTCATGGCCATCTCCAATACCAAAATGTTCTCATTCTTGTACTCATTGATCAGGGATAAAGGTAGACCGTATTCTGTGTTCATGTTCCCAGGTGTTTTGAAAACACTATCTGTGAAGGAAAGCAACTGGTATAATATCTCTTTTGTGGTCGTTTTACCATTTGAACCGGTTATACCTATGATTCTCTTACTCTCGAGTGATCCCAGCTTCTCTCTCGCAAGATCTGCTAGAAAATCCACCACATTCTCCACCAAATAGATGTTTCCACTGTGTTTAACGGGCTTCTCGACTACAGCAGCGTAAGCTCCCCTTTCAAAAGCCTCTCGGACGAACTCATGACCATCCACCTTTTTCCCTTTTATTGCCACGAAAACATCACCTGGTCTGATGCTTCTGGAATCCAGGACGAATCTCCTTGAGAGAAGCTTCTTCATTTTCCCTTCCTCCTGAGTTTCTCCTGTATGATCTCGAGTATCACGTCCTTATCCTTGAACGGTATCTTTTTATCATCGCTGAAAACCTGAAAATGCTCGTGACCCCTACCAGCCACTATAACCATGTCACCTCTGTTGGCTAAAGTTATGGCTGTCTCTATCGCTTCCCTTCTGTCAGGAAGGACCAGGTAGGGAGTACCGGGGGTGATACCCTTGACGAGATCATCGAATATCTCCTTAGGATCTTCTCCTCTTGGATCATCGGTGGTCACTATCATGACATCCGAAAGCTCTGACGCTATCTTTGCCATCATAGGTCTTTTTCCTCTGTCACTGTTTCCTCCAGCTCCAAAGACTATTATTATTCTACCTTTTGCTAATTTTTTAGCGGTTTTAAGGGCTTTCTCAAGAGCGTCTGGTGTGTGGGCAAAATCGACAACGATATCGATACCGAGTTTAGAAGCTTCCTCAATGAATTCAAATCTTCCATCGACACCAGGAAAGGTTTCCATATGGTATATTATCTCGTCTATATCGAAACCAGTTTGATGAAGAATCGCCAGGACCATGACAGCATTCAATGCGTTGTATTCTCCCAGAACTCTCAATCTTACTTCTTTTAACCCTTCAGGAGTCCGAACCTTGAAACTCGTCCCTTCCCTCGTTGTGTTCACATCTTCTAAAGAATATGTGGAATTCTTATTGAAACCATACGTCACTTTTCTTATCCTTTTTTTGACCATGTCGGCATATTCCTCGTTTATGACACCAACTCCCGTTTCTTTTAGAAACTCAAATATCCTGAGTTTCGTCTTTATGTAATCGTTGAAGTCCCTGTGAAAATCAAGATGATCTCGCGTTATGTTCGTGAGGCCAACGGAATCGAATCTCAATCCCTCGATTCTCTTCAAACTAATGGCATGAGAAGAAACCTCCAGAACGAAGTATTCCCCTTCCCCATCTTTGGTTTTTTTCATAGCTCTAACTATTTCCAGAGCACTGGGTGTTGTATTTTCATGATACGATATCTCCCCTAGAACATCGTTCATGACGGTACCTATCAAGCTTCCCCTCTTTCCCATGTTCTTCAGGATGTGGTGTATCATGTGAACAGCTGTTGTCTTTCCATTCGTTCCCGTTATCGCGAAGGTGAGGAGATACCTATAGGGGTGACCATAGAATTCGGAGGCGAGAATAGCTTCGGCGAGCCTAGAATCAACAACTTTTATCACGGGGACACCGATATCTTTCAAGTCTCTCTCAACGATCAAAAGCTTGGCCCCCAGATCCACGATCTCTTCCGCGATATCATGCGAATCGAACCTGTAACCTTTTCTGCAGATGAACACACAACCTTCTCGTATGTTTGAGGAGTGATTTTCTATATCTGTTATGTCCATTTCCCCATTCATCCGAGCATCCAGAACAATATCTCCTAGTGCTTTCAGTATTTCGGATATTTTCACTTCAATCACCCCTGGGAAAATTTTAGCACCCGTTTTTCCTTTTTTCTAGATAGCGGTAGTATATTAAAAGTTTGGAAGTGTCGAAATGAGGTTCCTGTACAACATAGAGGAAAGGGAAGGTATGGAGTACGTCGTGTTGAAAGTAATCGAGAATGGTTTGGAAGGAAAAGGGTGCGTTGTACCTGGGAGAAGAAGAGGGGAAAATTACAAGGTCATAATGGGAATCATTGGGGAATATAGAAAGGAAGTGGAAAAAGCTTCAATTCAGGTTTTGAGATCACTCACGGATTTGGGTTTGGATATTCTAGGAGTTTTCAGAAATTATCCTGGAGATGAGATGAAAGAGGTGATGGGAGTTCTGAAAGGATTGTTCAAAAAGTATGGGGTTCTAAGTTGGTGAGAACATGTGGGTTGTTTTCTTAAAAAAAGGAAAAGAGAGAAAGGTGAAGAACAATTATCCCTGGATCTTCAAGGACGAATTGGAAGGTTTCGTGGGAGATGGGAAACCGGGGGATATAGCTAGTGTATTCTCTCATGATAAAGAATTTCTTGGGAAAGGTTTTTTCAACCCGGATGCTCGTATAGCTGTTAGGATGATCACAAGGAGAGATGAAGGTATAGAAAGTGTGTTTAATCGAAGGATACTACGAGCTTTTGAAAAAAGGAGATTCCCCACGCCTTTCTACCGTGTTGTACATGGTGAAGCGGATGGTCTTCCGGGATTGATAATCGATAGATACGATGATGGATTTGTAATCCAGGTGAGATGCAAGGGGATGGAATTAATGAAAGACTTGATCAGAAAGGTGCTCATTGAGAATTTCTCACCGTCATTCATATATGAGAGGAGCGATTTTGAAACAAGATCCGATGAAAATCTTGAAAGGAGAAATGGCCCTCTTTATGGAAAGACTCCTGAACGATTGATCCTGACAGAGCACGATATAGAATACGTTGTCGATGTTAAAAGAGGTCAAAAAACAGGTTTTTTTCTGGATCAAAGGATGAACAGATTTCTGGTGAGGAATACTGATGGTAAGAAGGCTCTTGACCTCTTCTGTTACACAGGGGGGTTTTCTTTGAATTTATCGAAGGCAGGTTTTGAGGTCACAGGAGTGGATCTATCTCAAGATGCTGTGGATACAGCCATGGAAAACGCCAAGAGGAATTCCTTGAAAGCTTCTTTCGAGAAAGCGGATGTCTTCGAGTTTTTAGAAAATTGTAGTGATCGTTTTGATGTTGTAGTTGCAGATCCTCCATCTCTCATAAAAAGAAAGGAAGAGAGGAAAAAGGGGATTGATTATTTTAAAAAACTGGTAAACGCTATATCCGAGCATCTAGAGGAGAATGGGATGATGGTACTTTGCTCGTGCGCTTACCAGATGGATATCAACTTGATGATAGAATCTATTAGGAAGGGAGTGGAGAGTAAGGGAAGAATCTGGAGAGTAGAGAAAATTACTTTTCAAGATGTGGATCATCCCTGGATAGCTCAGATTCCTGAATCTTTGTACCTCAAATGTGTGTGGGCAAGATACGAAAGGTGGTGATGCGGGTGAAGGTTCTGGGGTTGATCCTAGCGGGTGGAAGGGGAGAAGCCCTTTGGCCTCTAACCAAGGTACGGGCTAGTGCAGCGATTCCTATTTTCGGGAAATATAGAGCGATAGATTTCACCTTAAGTAACATGGTGAATTCCGGAATATACAAAGTGGGGGTTCTAACGCAGTATAATCCAAGGAGTCTTATGGATCACCTGGGATCCGGTAAGGAATGGGATCTTGATAGGAAACATGGAGGGTTGTTCATACTCCAACCATACGTCAGCTCTCAGGGGGAATTTTGGTATAGAGGCACCGCAGACGCTATATACCAGAATATGACACTTCTCAGAAGGGGAGAGGAAGATTTCGTCCTTATAGGATCTGGTGATCACATATACAAGATAGATTTCACTGATCTATACCAATATCACTTCAAAAAGGGCGCAGATGTCACCCTCATCGTGAAAAAGCTGGATGAGTCATACGATTTGACGAAGTACGGTATAGTGAGTGTGAACGAGAATATGAGGATTCTGGAAATAGAGGAAAAACCCGAGAAGCCAAAAGGAGATCTCGCTTTTCTGGGCATCTATTTCATCAACAAATACCTCCTCATGGATCTTCTTTATGCCAGTGTTCCTCAAAAAGGGTATGATTTACTGTTAGATGTAATCCTCCCCAATCTGGATAGGTTGAAAGTCTATGCGTACGTATTCGATGGTTATTGGAGAAATGTGAAGAAAGGTATAGATGAATATTACAGGATAAACATGGATATATTGAAGCAAGAAGTCAGAAGAGAACTTTTTTATGAAAAAGGTAAGGTTTTTACCAAATTAAAGGATCTCTCCCCTCCTAAACTGACAGGGACCGCTACAGTGTCCAACTCCTTGATATCCGATGGATGTATAATAGCGGGAAGTGTGAGGAATTCTGTTATCTTCAGGAACGTCAGAATAAAGGCTGGAGCGATCGTTGAAAATTCTGTCATAATGCAAGGATCGGTTATAGAGGAGGGAGCTGTCGTCAAAAACGCTATCTTGGATAAGGAGGTAGTGGTCAGGGAGGGAAGAGAAGTCATAGGGGAAAAAGAAATCCTCGTCTTGGAGAAAAGGAGCGTCGTGTGAGGTGATCTTATGAGAAAAGTGACGGCCATGATCCTTGCAGGCGGACAGGGAACAAGACTCGGTGTTTTGACGGAGAAGATAGCGAAACCAGCTGTGCCATTCGGTGGTAAATACAGGTTGATAGATTTCACATTGAGTAATTGTGTAAATTCCGGTATATACAAGATAGGCGTTCTCACACAATACAAACCCCACGTTTTAACGAAGCATATTGGTATAGGGAAACCATGGGATCTTGACAGAAAGGATGGTGGAGTTACCATTCTTCCTCCTTATGTTGGGAACGAAGAGTCAGAATGGTACAAAGGCACAGCGAATGCCGTTTATCAGAATCTGGAATTCATAGAGGAAAACGGGGCAGACTACGTTCTGATACTCTCCGGAGACCATGTCTACGCTATGGATTACAACGATCTTCTGGATTTTCATATCCTGAAGGGAGCTGATGGAACGATAGCCTGTATGGAGGTGCCGCTTGAGGAAGCCAGCAGATTCGGGATAATGGTTACGGATCTGGATGGAAGAATCGTGGAATTTCAGGAAAAACCAGAAAAGCCGAGGTCGAATCTGGCGTCACTGGGAATATACATTTTCAACTACGATTTTCTGAAAAAGATATTGGAAGAGGATGAGAGAAACGAGAAAAGTTCTCACGACTTTGGAAAGGATATCATCCCCAGAATTGTCAAGGAGACTTTGGGGAAACTTTACGCCTTCAAATTCGAGGGTTATTGGAAGGATGTTGGAACCATAAAGTCTTACTGGGAATCTAACCTAGAACTCACATCGCCGCTGCCTCCTCTGAATCTTCACGATCCAAACTGGAAATTCTTCACCCACACTGAGGAAATGCCCCCTTCCTACGTTTCACCAACGGCTGAGGTCATGAACTCTATAATAAGTGAAGGATGTGAAGTTTACGGTAAAGTGGAAAATTCCGTGCTCTTCCAGGGGGTCATCGTGGAGGAGGGATCACACATTGTCAACTCAATTGTAATGACTAGGACCTTCATAGGAAGGAATAGTTCTCTTGAGAATGCAGTTGTGGCTGAGAATGTGATTATAGGGAAAAACGTCAGAATAGGTGTGGGAGAGGATAGGAAGAACAAGTACGACCCAAAGGTGTACTCGGGACTCATAACAGTTATCGGGATGGACTCGGTTATACCAGACGATGTCACCATAGGGAAGAATTGCGTTATAGGAGTTGATGTTGATCCCAATGATTTTGAATCTCGCACCTTGGAATCGGGTGGGTACATCTTCCATAGGAGGTAATAGGGTTGGATCTCTACTTCATAAAACTTAGGGTGTCTTCTAAATTGACTGCAGAGGAAATTTTAGGTTATATGCTCGGTAAAATAGGAGAGCTCCCCGATTACGATTTCGTGGTCGTTCCCAGCAGGTATTCCAGGATGCTCAACATGGTGAGTTTGAAGGATGATTACAACACCTTCGTTGAGAACTTCAAAAGATTGAAGAAAAGAGTTGAGAAAGAGGCGGAGGAAGCTTCCTCTCTAACAAAGGAATTTCTGAATTATTTCCAGAGCCAGATATCCAGAAAATCCGGAAGACTTCTAGGAACGGAACTCGGAACAGCGGTTAGAGAAAGCGATATAGATGTTGTGAAGGTGATTTTGACGGAACTTCTCAGTGGCTGGTCCTCCAAAATTGAGATAGATGTCGAAGCCACAGCCATGTCACTTGAAGAATTCTCTGTTAGTAGCTTTCAGTCTCAAATAAGTGAGTTAGATGACGAACTCATCTTGAACGTCTTTCAAAGGCCAGATGTGAAAGATCTTCCTGAGATATTCCCTGTCATAGACCCAATAGATGGAAAATCCCTGGATGAATTCGATGTTGGGGATAACATATACTTCGTCGTTTTGAACTTGGGAAGTGAGGAGAATAAGAAAAAACTTCTGAACGATTTCCCGGATAGATTCGAGGGAAAAACGAGTAACATTCCGTTCCCAGGTACCTTAGTTTCAAAGGAGCTTGTGAAGAGCAGGAAAGGAGGGTATCATTACCTTATAAAAGTTGATTTTGGAAACGGTGTCCTTGGGAAGGCGTTGATACCGAAATCTCTGAAGATACTGAGTAGTGAGAAAAAGTACAAAGCCAAGATCACTGGTGAGAGTGAGGAAGAATGGCTGGGAAAGATAGGAGAGATTCTGGAAGAAACGGAGAAAGGGGCATCGAGTTTGAAAAAATTGAAAGAGTTGTCGGAACCTCCGCCAATTGTAAAGAGTTCAAAAATGGATTTTCTCATAGCCTTTCTCCTGACGCTTCTCTTCATAGGGGTTTTCCTGATAATATCTTATCTGTTCTTTGGATGAAAGGTAGTATATTTTTGGAAGCTTTGATCGCGATCTTCTTGGTTTCTCTAGCGTTTTTCATGGTAGCAGACTTCATCGTGAAGTCACTAAGTATCATTCATCTTCATGAGGAGAAAGAGGTAGCCAATAGGACTTTCGATACAATTTTCTACAGATACGTATATAACGTATATATTCCAAGGGAATATAATGGTTTTGGGGTGAACGTCACCAATGAAGGAAGAACACTGACGATTGTGTTGACAAAGGAAGGTAGAAAATACGAGAGAGTGTACGAGGTGTTATACGGTGAAATTGAGGGCATCTGTGGGGACTCTCTACATCCTGGGGATGAGTAAAGTAAAGATCGAAATGGAGACAGCTTATTTGATGCTTGATGGGGCGTGTATATACGACTGCCATTATTGTTCCCACGCTAGATCCTCCCATGCATCTTCCTCCCTGCTTTCGAGAGTCATATGGAAAGAGGTGGATTCATCCATCCTTAAATTAATAAACGATTCAGAAAAGATCAAAAGGGTGTGTCTTCAAGTTGTAAATTACCAAGGTAGCCATGATGATACCTTGAAGATAGCTGATCTTGTCAGGAAACCTCTTTCCATATCCACTCGCCCGATGAGTTTAGGCGAAATATTCGAATATTTTGAGAGAGGAGCCGATAGAGTTGGAATTTCCATAGATGTTGCAAATGAATCTCTTTTTCGAAAGATAAGAGGAGGGGACCTGAGAAGGCTTTTAAAATTGATTGAGCAGGCTGCTGAAAGATTCCCAGGAAGAATAACAACTCATTTGATAGTTGGACTGGGAGAGAGTGAAGAAGATCTGGTGAGAATTCTACAAGCAATGAAGGATTTAGGGGTTTTAACGGCACTTTTTGCTTTCACACCAGTGAAAGGAACGAAACTTCAGAATCATCCCCCTCCATCGGTCTCGAAGTACAGGAGGATCCAGATGGCAAGATACTACATATACAAAGGGATCGTAAGATACGAGGACATGAGGTTTGACGAGAATGGAAACATCAAAGATTTTGGAACAGATGCTCCGGTTCCTCTTTCTGCCTTTTTACCTGGAGGATGCCCTCATTGCACTCGTCCATTCTACACAGAAAGGCCCAGTCGTATCCATTACAATCTGCAACCTTGGGAGGTGAAAAGGTGAAGCTTTTTACTTTCAGAGGAGGGGTTCATCCACCGGAAAGGAAGGAACTCTCTAAGGATAGGGAAATCATTAGAGCTCCTCTTCCAGGCAGAGTATTTGTCTCCATGTCCAATCATGCGGGAGCTCCTGCAAAGCCGGTGGTCAAAGTTGGACAGGAGGTGAAAACAGGACAGGTCATAGGAGAACCCACCGCTTTCATATCTGCTTACGTCCATTCTCCAGTGACAGGGAAGGTTGTTGAGATAAAGAAGATGCTCCATCCCGTTGTTGGAAAACCCATAGATACCGTGGTTATAGAGAGAACCAGTGACGACGATTGGGAACTTCTTCCACATGGAGACTTTGAGAGGTTTTCCAAGGAAGAGCTTGTCGATATTGTAAAAAAAGCTGGTATCGTTGGACTGGGGGGTGCCATGTTTCCAACACACGTGAAACTTTCCCCTCCGCCTGAGAAGAAAATAGACACTCTGATAATAAACGGTGCCGAATGTGAACCCTATCTGACGATAGATCACAGACTCATGCTGGAAAGGGCGGAGGATATAGCACATGGTATATCGATAATGAAGAAAATATTGGATGTCAAAGAAGCCATCGTCGGGATAGAGAACAACAAAATCGATGCCATTGAGAATATGAAAAAAGTCCTGAAAGGAGTAGCTGAGGTTTACGCTTTGAAGACGAAATACCCCCAGGGTTCCGAAAAGCAGTTGATATACGCTATGACGGGAAGGAAGGTACCCTCTGGTGGTTTACCAATGGATGTCGGCGTTGTAGTTCAGAACGTTGGAACGGCCGTTGCCATAAAAGAAGCGGTGGTGGATGGGAAGCCCTTGGTCGAGAGAGGACTTACAGTCACGGGAGAAGGTGTGAATGAACCGAAGAATCTCATAGTCAGAATCGGTTCTACTGTCTCATGGATTCTGGAATTTTGTGGAGGGGTGAAGGAAGAGACCAACAGGATAATCCTTGGTGGGCCGATGATGGGAATAGCGATAAGGGATGTAAATACTCCTATCTTCAAGGGTACATCGGGGATAGTTGCCCTTCTACCTGAGAAACCTTTAGTTTCAAAACCGTGTATCAGGTGTTCAAGATGTGTTGAAGCGTGTCCAATGAACCTGCAACCTTACCTTCTTTATCTTCTGGCATTGAAGAAAAGATACGATGACGCTGTCAAAGAAGGCCTCATGGACTGTATAGAATGCGGTTCATGTGCTTTCATCTGCCCATCGAAGATCGAACATGTCAGATACATAAAGCTCGCGAAGAACGTTTACAGAGCCCTAAGGGGGGGTAAAAAATGAAGCTCATAACGGCGAATGCACCACATATAAGAAGTTCTGATAACGTCAGAGCAATAATGGTTGATGTTTTGATAGCTCTCATACCTGCTGTCATAGGAGCATCGGTTTTCTTTGGATGGTACGCTCTCTTCCTCTGCATTCTCGGTATGGTTGTAGGAGAGTTGATAGATTACATAATCATGAGATGGATAAGGGGAAGAAAAGATTTCGTACCGGATGGTAGCGGTGCAGTGACAGGAGTTTTACTCGCTTTGAACGTGAGTGCAAGACTCCCTGTGTGGATATTTCTGATCGGATTGATATTCGCGCTTGGAGTCGGGAAACATGTTTTCGGAGGGTTGGGTCAGAATATATTCAATCCCGCTCTTGTAGGAAGAGCTTTTCTCATGATATCCTTTCCAACCTATATGACGACTTGGATAGTACCAGGGGCTGGCTTTTTTAAATCACCTTGGGATGTTCAAACAGCCGCCACCCCCCTGATGATATTAAAGGAAGGAGGTCAGATGAATGTAACTTATTGGGACCTGTTCATCGGAAAAGTAGGAGGATCCTTGGGTGAAACGAGTGTTCTGCTCCTTTTGATAGGTTTTGTGTACCTTCTTTTGAGGAAGAGAATAAAAGTGATGATACCCATATCTTACATAGGGACAGTCTTTGTGATGACGGCGATATTCTACGCGATAAATCCGAAATTCGGTGACCCGATATTCCATATCTTAAGCGGGGGTCTTATGCTTGGAGCACTCTTCATGGCAACAGATATGGTAACGAGTCCCATAACGCGAAAAGGGCAACTAATCTTCGGTTTGGGATGCGGTGTTCTAACGGTGGTTATAAGACTCTTTGGAGCGTATCCTGAAGGAGTTTCTCTCTCCATTCTTTTCATGAATTCACTCGTTCCAATAATAGATTCCGTGACCAAGCCCCGGGTATTCGGGGAGGTGAAAAGATGAAAGATATTCTGAAGACTGGTGTAACGCTGATGCTCTTCACACTCGTGGCGGGGTTGGTTTTAGGACTTGTTTACGTAGGCGTTAAAGGAAGAATAGAAAAAGCTGATAGGGAGGCAAAATTGAGGGCAATAGAGTACGTACTTAAGGATCCTCTAACAGGGGATTATCTAGTGGGGGAATCTGAAATAGAGAAGGTAGTCAAGAAGACGGGAATAGAGAGTGTCGTTTTGGAGGAAACATCGAAGGGAATAGTATACGGCCCGGTATACGAGTTCAAAACGAAGAATGGAAAGATAGCTTTTGTCCTTTCCGGCGCTTCTCCTGGTTTTGGAGGTAACGTGGTAACTGTTGCATGCTTTCTGAAAGAAGATGGAGATTTTTCCCTGAATTCCATAAGGGTCATAGAGTACTCCCAGGAAACACCAGGACTTGGGGCAAAGATAGCGGAGGAAGATATTCAAAAGAGATTCTTTCCAGTTCCATCAGCGGGCCTTAAAAGAGGGTTGAAAGTCGATAAGGATGCAGGTTCCCCACCAGGTTCTCCCAAGGAATTGAGGAAAAAGGGAATAATAAAGACCAGCGATGTCATGACAGGTGCCACGATAACACCAAGAGCTGTCGTCACAAGTATAAACTTGATGTACGAGTATCTGAAGAAGAAATTCGGGGAGGGATGAGGATGGCCAGTTCCCTGAAGGAATTCACAAAAGGCTTTATAAAGGAAAATCCAACTTATGTACAGGTTCTTGGAATGTGCCCCACACTTGCTGTTACAACGACAGCCATGAACGGCCTTGGAATGGGACTTGCGACCACAGCGGTCCTTTCAATGTCGAACGTCGTTATCTCTATCCTCAGAAAAGCGGTTCCTGAGAAAATAAGGATTCCCATATTCATTGTCGTCATAGCTACCTTCGTCACGATAGTCGATCTCCTTATGCACGGTTTCGCGTACGATCTATGGAAAACACTGGGACTTTTTATTCCTCTCATAGTTGTGAACTGTATCATTATGGGAAGAGCGGAATCTTTCGCCTCCAAAAATGGAGTTTGGATATCATTCCTTGATGGTCTTGGGATGGGGCTTGGTTTTACAGGATCTTTGGTTCTCCTCGGTAGTGTGAGAGAGCTCCTTGGAAATGGAACGATCTTTGGTATTGAAATCTGGGGAAAATCCTTCAACGTGTTCTTGATGATTCTTCCACCTGGAGCTTACATAACTCTTGGACTTCTAGCAGGGCTCTTCAGATTCATAGGGCTCAAGATGAAGAGGAAATGAGGAGGGATGAACGATGAAACTGTTTCTCATATTCTTCTCAGCTATTTTCGTTAACAACTTCGTTCTAGCAAGGTTCCTGGGGATATGCCCTTTCCTTGGTGTTTCAAGAAAAATGGATACCGCAGTCGGGATGGGAATAGCCGTAACGTTTGTTATGACTGTTTCCGCCGCAATAACCTGGTTTTTGGATAAACTGCTCGTCTCGTTAGGGATAGAATTTTTGAGAATCATCGTTTTTATACTCGTGATAGCCTCCTTCGTTCAGTTCGTGGAACTGTTCCTGAAAAAAAGTAGTCCAGGCCTTTATGAAGCTCTTGGAATATATCTTCCCCTTATAACCACTAACTGTGCTATATTGGGAATGGTCCTTCTGAATTCTCTGATGAAATTGAATTTTATAGAATCTGTGATACACGCTCTTGGTTCTGGCCTTGGATTCGCCTTGGCTCTTATAATATTCGCTGGTATCAGAGAAAAACTAGAGCTCTACGATATACCGAAACCCTTTGAGGGGGTAGGGCTTGCGTTGATAATAGCAGGGCTCCTTTCCATGGCTTTCATGGGATTTCAAGGTATGGTCAAGTTCTGAAGGAGGAGAGATCATGGTGGTTTTATATTCAACACTTCTCATGGCGATCCTCGGTTTCTCTTTTGGAGTATTTCTTGCTTACTCTGCGAGGAAATTCCAGGTTAAAGAGGATCCTAGAATAGAGATGATAGTCAAGGTTCTTCCCGGTGCAAACTGCGGAGCATGTGGTTTCCCGGGTTGCGAAAGTTATGCACGTGCCATAGTGAAACAGGGCGTTGAGATAGATAGATGTCTCCCAGGAAAGTCTCAAGGTGTCGCAGAGAAGATAAAGAAGATCCTGGAGGAATACTCCGATGAATCTTGAAGAGATCCTTGCTTTGAGACTTTTTGGTTCATTCACGGTCAAAGAGATAGAGCCTCATCTGGAAGAAGATCTTGGAGTTTTTTTGGAAAAGGCCAATCCCCTGAAAGTGAGAAAATTCAAGGAAAGATACGATGAGGAAGTTTTGAAGAGACAGGATGATCTCCTAAAGAAAACGAAAGCAAAGGTCATAACGTACTGGGATGAGGATTATCCTCCCCTTCTCAGGGAGATACCTGATCCTCCAGTTTTGCTCTTCGCTCTCGGAAACGAAAGTGTTTTGAAGGAGAGATCGCTTGCAGTGGTTGGAACGAGAAAAGCCAGCGGTTACGGTTTGAGCGTAACAAAAAGGTTCGTTAAAGTGCTTTCCAAGTATTTTGTCATAATCTCGGGGATGGCCTTTGGTATAGACTCGTGTGCCCACAATACGGTCTTAGAAGTCGGGGGGAGAACGGTCGCAATTTTGGGTAATGGTGTGGATATAATATATCCGTCTTCCAATATAAAGTTATATGAGGGGATAATAAAGAACGGTTGTGTTGTGAGTGAATATCCACTGGGAACGAAACCGGCAAAGTTCAGGTTTCCAGAAAGGAACAGATTGATAGCGGGTATGTCGATTGGCACCTTAGTAGTCGAAGCTGGTAGACAAAGTGGGGCCTTGATAACAGCAAGGTACTCAGCAGATTATGGAAGGGATGTCTTCGCGGTACCCGGTGATGTGGACGTGGAAAGAAGCGAAGGAACGAATTGGCTTATAAAGATGGGAGCATACCCTGTGACATCTCCCAGCGATATTCTGGGAATGTACGGTATCTCTGAGAGAAGGGAAAATGGGGAGAAAGATATATTGGTGTCTCTCATAAAAAAAGGGATAAACACACCAGATGAAATGGCCCAGAGATTGAACGTCTCCGTCGAACAAGTTCTTGTTGAACTCACGAGGTTGGAATTGGAAGGTGTCGTTGAAAGGTATGGAGGGGCCTACAGATTGATATGAACAGGTTTTCGATGAATTTTGTATAACTTGGGAACAAAGAGCGGTTCTTGATAGAATCTCGGTGTGGGGAACGAAACACTGTTCCTCAAAGTGTTTTTTTATTTTAATAAGGAGGTGAAAAGATGAGAAAACTTCTGATGATTCTCCTTGTGGTCGTGGCTTTCACCATCGGCTTTTCCAAGTTGAAGGTTGGATTCGTGTACGTTGGGCCAGTGGGTGATGCTGGCTGGACCTACGCTCATGATCAGGGGAGAGTCTATATTGAAAAGGTATTTGGTGACAAAATCGAAACCACTTACATTGAAAACGTTCCAGATGGGATGGAATCGTACAGAGTTATAGAGTCTCTTGCAAAAAGAGGTTACAAGGTAATATTCACAACGAGTTTTGGTTTTATGGATGCAACGCTCGAAGCCGCTAAGAAATACCCGAATACGATATTCCTGCATTGCTCGGGTTACAAGACTTACAAGAATATGAGCGCTTACTTTGGAAGGATGTATGAGCCAAGCTTTCTTGCTGGGATAGTTGCAGGTATGATGACAAAAAGCAACGTAATCGGATACGTTGCTCCTCATCCCATACCCGAGGTCATAAGGATAACCAATGCCTTCGCCCTTGGGGTTAAACTTGTGAATCCGAATGCGAAGATTCACGTTGTCTGGACGAATGCATGGTACGATCCAGCGACTGAGAAAGAAGCGGCTTTGAGTTTCATAGATCTTGGAGCAGATGTTATAGCACAGCAAACGGATTCCGCCGCTCCCGTGAAGGCAGCGGAAGAGAAGGGAGTTTACTCGATAGGTTACAACAGCGACATGAGAAAATTTGGCCCCAATTACAACCTGACATCGCCCATGTGGAACTGGGGAGTGTATTACGAGCGGGTTATAAAGGAAGTACTCAATGGAACGTGGAAATCTGAGAATTACTGGGGTGGTATGGTAGATGGAATCGTCAAACTCGCTCCTCTCTCCGACAAAGTGCCCGATAATGTGAAAAAGATAGTAAAAGTGTTTGAAGAAGCCATTAAAAGAGGCGAGTTCCATCCATTCGAAGGACCCATATACGATCAGAGCGGAAATCTCAGGGTGAAACCCGGGGAAGTTCTCAGCGATGAGGAACTCCTCTCCATGAACTGGTTCGTTGACAACATAGTTGGTACCATTCCGAAAGGTGCAGAACACTGAAATTGGAGGGATGGGTATGAAGAAGATCTTTTTTGTTTTATTTCTAACTTTTGTCCTTTTGACTTTAGCAAAACCTTTGAAGATAGCTTTCATCTACGTTGGCCCCATAGGTGACGCTGGCTGGACCTACGCTCACGATCAGGGAAGGTTATACCTTGAAAAGGTCTTCGGTGATAAGGTCGTAACTTCTTATGTTGAGAGTGTTCCAGAAGGTATGGAAGCTTACAACACGATAAGGAGTTTTGCAAAAAGAGGGTATGATGTGATATTCACAACGAGTTTTGGTTATATGGATTCGACACTAATGGCAGCCAAGGAGTTTCCGAAGATCCATTTCTTCCATTGTTCAGGTTACAAAACCTACAAGAACATGACAGCTTACTTTGGAAGGATGTATCAGGCTAGGTTTTTGACAGGAATAGTTGCGGGTATGATGACAAAAAGCGACATTATAGGATACGTCGCAGCGCATCCGATTCCTGAAGTCATAAGAGGGATAAATGCTTTTGCACTCGGTGTTAAACTTGTAAATCCAAAAGCAAAAGTTCACGTTGTCTGGACCCACACATGGTACGACCCGGCAACTGAAAAGGAAGCTGCACTGAGTCTTCTAGATGCTGGAGCGGATATTATCGCACAGCATCAGGATTCTCCAGCCCCTGTTCAGGCAGCTCAGGATAGGGGAGCTTATGCTATTGGCTACAACAGCGATATGAGTAAATTCGCACCTAAGGCTCATCTTACAGCCCCTGTATGGAATTGGGGCGTTTACTATGCGAAGGTTATAAAGGAGATAATGAAAGGAACCTACAAACACGGATTCTATTGGGGGGGTATGGATGAAGGAATCGTGGATATAGCACCTTTTGGACCGATGGTTCCAGACAACGTTAAAAAGCTCGTTGAAGTTTTCAAAAAGGCCATAAAGGAAGGGTTCTTCGATCCATTTGAAGGCCCGATATACGATCAGGAGGGGAAACTGAGAGTCAAAGAAGGAGAGAAATTGTCAGATGAAGCCCTCCTCTCTATGGATTGGTTCGTTGACAACGTGGAAGGAACGATTCCAAAAGGTGGTGAATGAAGGAGGCTCCCGGCCTCCTTCTGTTTTTTAGGGGGGTAGCGTGATGGGACCTCTTCTTGTCATGAAAAATATTGTGAAGCGCTTCCCAGGAATCCTTGCTCTCAACAAAGTAAATTTCGATCTGTTCGAAGGGGAAGTTCATGCCCTTCTGGGAGAAAACGGGGCTGGCAAGACCACTCTTATGAACATTCTGTACGGTCTCTACAGGATGGATGAGGGAGAGATATTCTACAGAGGGGAAAAGGTGAAAATACACTCCCCATCTCAGGCTCTCGCTCTGGGTATAGGGATGGTTCAGCAGCATTTCACGTTGATTCCTTCTTTCACCGTTGCTGAAAATGTAATGCTCAGTACAAGGAGATTCGAAAGGAATATCAACGATGTGATCGATAGGATAAGGAAGATATCAGAAGAGTACGAGCTCAGGATAGATCCAAATGCGAGGATATGGCAGATGTCTGTTGGTGAAAGGCAGAGAGTGGAGATCTTGAAATTGCTTTACACGAACGCCAAAGTTGTCATACTCGATGAACCGACAGCCGTTCTAACTCCTCAGGAAACCAAGGCCTTGTTCAGAGCCATAAGACTCATGATTAAGAATGGAGCGGGTGTTGTGTTCATAAGTCACAAACTGAAGGAAGTTATGGAAATAAGCGACAGGGTGACGGTTCTGAAAAATGGTGAAATTGTTGGCACTCTGAAAAAGGGAGAATACAGTGAAAAGAAACTAGCACGAATGATGGTTGGAAGGAACGTTGTATTTCAGATAGAGAGAAAACCGGCAAATCCTAGAAGAGAAGTGCTAAGAGTTGAGAATGTGAGGGCGTTGAACGATAAAGGGTTC
>QNAV01000003.1:0-17282 GCA_003641585.1 Thermotoga sp.
GCTATAACTCCGTACTCTTTAATAACCTTTACCATATCTGGGAAAATCGTCACAATAGTTATCCTCATCAGATCCACTCCATCGCCTTCACTGTTATCTTTCTTTCCTCTTTATCGAGTTTTATGACGTAACGCTTTATCATAGGAATTAACGTTTCCTTCTTCCCTTTTTTCACGACAAGGACGTCATTGGCGCCAGTTTCTATGATATCTGTCACCTTTCCTAAGCTCTCTCCATTTTCCAGTACCACTTCACATCCCATAACTTCGTAGAAGTAATATTCGTCCTTTTCAGGTTTGGGAAGCTCAGAAAGCAGTACGTATACCTTATACCCTTTGAGCTTTTCAGCATCTTCTATGGATTCTATTCCTTCAAACTTCACAAGGTAAGTCTTTGGACCTTTCCTCACATTCTTTACCTTTGCAAGTAGGTATCTTTTCCTTTTTTGATCGTAGAGGAGGACTTCGGAAAGATTCATCAGAACCGTCTTCTGGTTCGTGTACGGATAGAGTTTGACTTCCCCTTTCAAACCATGTGTATTCACGATCTGCCCTATAGCTATCCTGTCTTTCAAAAGTTCCGAGAGGAAACTTATCATCATCTCACCACCCTGAGGGTAAACTCTTCGGTCCCATTACTCAGAGAGCTCAGAATTATCTTTATGGACTTTATCGTCCTTCCATCCTTTCCTATGACCTGTCCAACATCCTCTTCGTTCACGATTATCTCAAAAACCTTTTTTCCTTCTTCTTCAAATTCCATCACAACGAGATCCTCAGGGTGTTTAACGATACCTTTCAGTATATGCTCAAGTACTTCCTTCATCTTTCTCCTCCTTCTTTCCAAATTTTAGTTCATGGAATCTCTTCATGACGCCAAACTTTTTAAAAATGTTTCTCACAGTTTCACTGGGTTGTGCTCCTTTCAGAAGCCATTCCAAAGCTCTTTCAACGTTGAGCTTCATCTCAGCGGGATCCTTCACAGGATCGTAGTAACCGAGGGATTCGATATAGGCACCATCCCTTCTCTTCCTGCTATCCACAACGACTATCCTGTAGAA
Organism: Thermotoga sp.; assembly: GCA_003641585.1. GTDB lineage: Bacteria > Thermotogota > Thermotogae > Thermotogales > Thermotogaceae > 4484-232. The sequence goes on from QNAV01000003.1 coordinate 1,061, forward strand.
AGGTCTGTTTCTTCTTCCAAGCCTTGTGAGTCTTATTCTGACCACACTCACACCTCCTTCTTAGAATCCGAATCCTTTTATTCCAAATGGGAGTTTCAATTTTCCCTTTTTCATGCGTTTCATGAGTTCTCTCATCTGCTCGTAAGATTTCAAGAGCTTGTTCACGTCCTGTATCGTCGTACCACTGCCTTTCGCGATCCTCTTCTTCCTGCTGTAGTTTATTATTCTTGGGTTTCTCCTTTCTTCTTTGGTCATGGAGTTTATTATCGCTTCCATCTTCTTGAATTCCTTCTCTCCCATCTCCAGATCCATCTTCGGAGCGCCCGGGAGCATCTCGATTATGGAGGAGATTGGGCCTAGCTTTTTGATCTCTTCGAGTTGTTCCTTGAAATCTTCGAGGGTGAACTCTGCTTTCAAGAATTTTTCGGCCGATTTCCTCATCTTCTCCTGGTCCAACTCTTTCTCGGCCTTCTCAATGAGCGTTAAAACATCTCCCATTCCAAGGATTCTGCCCGCTATCCTATCCGGATGGAAAGGTTCCAAAGCATCGACCTTTTCCCCAACACCTACGAATTTAACGGGTTTACCCGTCACGTACTTTATCGATAGTATGACCCCACCTCTTGCATCGCCATCCATCTTCGTTACGATGAATCCCGTGAGATCTAATTTCTCATCGAATGTTTTGGCTGATTTTACAGCATCTTGCCCCATCATGGCATCGACAACTAGAAGAATTTCATCTGGTTTCAGAATCTCTTTTACTTTCATAAGTTCATCCATCATTTCCTCATCTATGTGGAGCCTTCCTGCAGTATCGACTATCATGACGTCGTAACCTGTATCCTTCGAATGCTCAATCGCAGATTCGACGATCTTGAACGGATTCTTCCTATCTCCTGTATGAACAGGAACGTTCACAACGCTACCAAGTTTCACGAGCTGATCTATCGCAGCGGGCCTGTAAACATCTGCCGCAACGAGTAATGGATTTCTTCCCTGTTTTTTCAAAAATAACGCTAACTTTGCACACGTTGTTGTTTTTCCACTTCCTTGAAGTCCAACTATCATAATGGGAGAGGGCCTGTGAATCAGCTTCAACGGTTCGTTACTCTCTCCCATTATTCTTATTAGTTCATCCCTTATGATCTTTATGAACATCTGATCTGGTGTGAAACTCTTTAAAACTTCCTCTCCCAATGCCTTTTCTTTGACAGCTTCTATGAAGTCCCTAACGACTTTATAGTTCACATCGGCTTCGAGTAGCGATAACTTTATCTGCCTTACTGCTTCCTGAATGTTCTTCTCCGTTAACCTTCCCTTTCCCGTTAAAGCCCGGAAAACCCTGGAAAGTTTCTCTTGAAGGTTTTCAAACATCGTTGCACCTCCATTTCAACTTAGAAGAATATAAATCAATTGTTATCTAAGATCAATTAAGAGAAGATTTCTTGTGAAAAAGATGGGGTAAGAGATGGTTACCAAAAGGTTAACACAAACAGGTGGATTAACTTAATTCACTTATTGACAGTAACATTTTAGAAACAATAATATTCACCCTGATTTTTTCTCCGTAAAAATCTTCTCTATATCTCAGTATTCATGTCCTAGATTCATATCTAAAACACTCGATTTAAGCATCATCGATGAGATCGTGACTGTAAAAGAAGAAGCGTTGGAAGGTATGAAACTACTCGCCAAAAAAGAAGGGCTGTTCGCTGGTATACTAAATGGTGCGAATCTGTGGGCTGCGCTGAGAATAACCGAGAAGATCGGAAGGAAAGATGTTAGAATAGTAACGATAGCATCAGATCGTGGAGAAAGGTATATAAGCGTTCTATGAATGGAGGGAAAGTTTGCTGACATTCAAAGATGTGGAAAATTTTCTGTTATGCCCCAGAAGGTATTACTTCAGAGTTTACAGAGAGAATGAGAAAGAAGATATTCAGGAGATGGAAGGCTTTGAAGTTGCGCATCACGATCCCGATGTGACTCGGGAACTGTTGAGAATGGGATTTTCTGTTCTCCAGCCGGCGGAAACCTTCGAAGTTTTTGGAGAAACACTGTTATCGCAGCCCGATCTGATAGTGAAAGAGAGCGATGGTTGGCGAATAATCGTCCACAAGAAAGCCAAAAATTTCAAGAGAAAATACATTTTGGAAGCGGCTTTTCACGGATATGTCTTTTCCTCTAAAGGTTGGCACGTTAAGGACGTTGTCTTCATATCACCGTTTTTCAAAATCTCCGTTGATTGGAGAGAAGGTGTGGGACCGCTGTTTTCGGTTCTTCAAGCCATCTCGGATTTAACAGAACCTCCAGATCCTATCCCATCGAGAATATGCCGGAATTGTCCTATTCAGGATGAATGTTCAGGTATTCTCATTGAGAAAGGTGACCTGAGGGCAATACATGGAGTCGGGGACAGAACGATAAAAGAGCTGAAAGAATTGGGAATAAAGAACCTATGGGAGCTTTCAGAAGTATCTGAGGGTCTCCTTGCAAAGCATTTCGGACCCGAGAGAGGAAGAAGGTTGAAAAGGATGGCAGAAGCTTTGGTTGAGAAAAAGCCTGTGTTTTTTGGAAAAGTACCTGAAATACCTGAAGGTATAGTTCTAGATATGGAGAGCTACCCGGCAGGAGATATAGACTTTCTCTACGGATTTTTGGAAGGAGAGAGGTACGTACCATTTTTTGTGGACACACCTGTTGATGTTAAAGAAACATTTTTCAAGGTTCTTGAGTACCTGGAGAGTAGAGAAGGCCCTATATATCATTACCATGGGTTCGAACCGGGAAGGTTTAAGAACCTGCTGTTGAGGTTCAAACTCGATCCTAGAAAATTCTCAAAGCTGCTCAAACGTTTCACCGATGTCTATACCCTTCTTTCAAATACCGTTGCATTGCCTGTCACATCGTACTCGCTGAAGGTTGTAGGGAAATGGCTAGGTTACAAATGGAGAGTTAATCTTGCAGGTTCTGCCATCATATCACATTATGAGAAATGGCTCAAAACAGGTATGAAAAAGTATCTGGAAGAGATATTGATGTACAACGAAGACGATGTCAGGGCAACGAAGAAAGTTCTGGACTTCCTCAAGGAACAGGCTCCCAAAGCCCAAAGCCTATCCTGATTCCTTCAAAAAGGTACGTAATTTCCAAAAAGAGCTTATCTTTGAACGATCTCCCCCCAGGTGGTGGAATGTAATATCTAAATCTTGCGTACACGTTTCTCTTAGCGTTGAAGTCTCCACTTACTGGCATCCACAGTCCCACCGATAGATCGAAATTTCCCCTGACGAATTGAGACACAACACCCAATCCAAAATCCGCATTCCAAGAAGTATCCGTTGATCCTTCTTCAGGATAGTTGTCATAATGAGCGACGAAAAGAGGCCCAAGCTCTAGATTCCCCACATCGAAGTTCATAGAAGTTGTGAACTTGAAATCGTACAAATCCACGGGACTCGCACTTCCGGAGATCTCTTTGTTCAAATCGAAGGATAGATATCCGAGAGCTTCAAAATTTCTCTCCGAAAACCCTAGTTCAAAACTCCATCCCGCATTTTCGAGTAAGCTGTAACCCCCCGATACGAAGATACCCATCGAAAACATCGAACAGCTCAAAATCATTATGAACAAGGTGAGATATTTCAAAGAGATCACCTCACTCGCTCTTTTCGTATGGTATACCATCGGCCGCAGGTGGCCTGGTCTTTCCAATGAGTCCTGCTACGACAACCAGTGTCACTATGAACGGGAACATGTTGAAGAGAGGTTTTGTTGTGGCTGGAACATGGAGTATAGGACTGCTTTGGAGTTGATTGGCCATAGCCTCTGAAGCTCCAAAAAGGAGGCTTGCCCACATGGCACCTATTGGATTCCAGTTTCCAAGTATCATAGCGGCTAGTGCTATGAAGCCTCTACCTCCCGTCATGAGTTCTCTGAAGTTACCAACTTCTCCTACTGAAAGAAAGGATCCACCAAGGCTTGCCATGACGCCACTCATTATCACACCGAAGTATCTTATACCGTAAACGTTTATACCGAGGGTATCCGCTGACTCAGGATTTTCACCAACAGCTCTCATCCTGAGCCCCAGAGTTGTTTTGTAGAGGAGAAACCACGTTGCAAAGACCGAGGCGAAGGCAACTATCACAAGGGGATTTATCTGACCGATGGCTTGCCCTAGAAACGGTACCTTGCACAATCCTGGAATCTTTATCTCCGCTATCTTACCAACGAAATCGGTCTGGCCGGGTTGGCCGAATATGGGTTCCATCAGAAATCCCGTTACACCCTGGGCTATGAGTATCAGTGCCGCACCACTGACTATCTGATTTCCACACCATTTTATGCTTGCCCATGCATGGAGCCACGCCATGCCCATTCCTATTGGTATAGCAAGGAAAACTCCGAGCCATGGGCTCCCCGTTATTTGGGTGAAGACCACCGAAAAGAAAGCTCCCATCAACATGATACCTTCCAGTGCGATGTTCACAACGCCTGTCGTTTCGCTGAACACACCACCGAGAGAAGCGAATATCAATGGAGTAGAAGCTGTGAGAGTTATCTTGTAGAATTGAGGGTTAGTGAATATATCGAGGAGGGCCTCTATGAATCTCAAGATCTCACCTTCTTTTTCCTTATGAGGATAGTTCTGACTATTCTATCCGCCGCTACCAGGAAGATCACTATACCTTGAATGATCATTATTATGTGCTTTGGAACACCAACAAATTGCATCTCGTTTGATCCCGTTCTCAGCGAAGCCATGAGGAACGCTGCGAACATTATACCTATAGGATGGTTCTGCCCAATCAAAGCAACTGAAATACCATCGAACCCCTTTCCTCCTGATAGTGTCCCTAAGAATCTATGGTGAACTCCCATCACTTCCAAGGCACCCGCAAGGCCAGCAAGAGCTCCACTTATTGCCATGGACATCGTGATGTTCTTCGATATACTTATACCACCGTATTCAGCAGCGTATGGGTTGAAACCAGCCGCTTTCACCTCATATCCGGTTGTTGTCTTTTCCAAAATTATGTACATGATGATTGCCGCAACGATGGCTATTATTATTCCAGAGGTCATCTCGGTTGCCCCTATAGTGAGAAGGGGTGGGAGCTTTGCAGATTCAGCGATCTCTGGGCTTTTAGGAGTACCCGACCCCACTGCGAGGGGTTCTGTAACCATATAAGATGAAAGGTACGTTGCGATCCAGTTGAGCATGATAGTTGAAACAACTTCATGAGCTCCCGTCTTTGCTTTCAAATATCCTGCAATCGCTGCCCATCCAGCTCCAGCCAGCATACCAATTAACATGGTAACGGGTATCGCTATGACTGGTGGAACTCCCCCAAGGTTTATACCGACCACCGTTGCGATAAGAGCACCCATTATCATCTGCCCTTCTGCCCCTATGTTGAAAACACCGGCTCTGAATCCAAAACCTACAGCAAGTCCTGTGAGTATTAATGGCGTTGTTTTTATTATCGTGTCAGCGATAGCCTGTCTTCCTCCAAAAGCTCCCTTTATTAAGGCTTCATAAGCTACTACCGGATTTTTTCCTATGAGAAGTATCACGATGGAGGCTATCATAAGAGCAAGTATCACGGCTGCTATAGGTACTACGAAAGACCAGATACGAGAGTCAGGTCTCATCTTTCTACCTCCTCCAACCTGTGTCCTGCCATCATGAGTCCCACTTTTTCAAAGGTGGTTTCTTCGGGTCTGGTCTCTCCCATTATCTCTCCTTCGTATATAACCAGAATTCTATCACTCAAGGAGAATATCTCCTCCAATTCCATGGATATCAGAAGTATCCCAACGTTTCTCGCCCTCATCCTGAGGATAGTCTTATGAATGAACTCTATGGCTCCCACGTCCAATCCCCGCGTTGGTTGAGAAATGACCATGAACTTTGGCTCATGACTCAATTCCCTCGCCACGACTATCTTCTGCTGATTTCCTCCCGAAAAATTTCCTCCAAGCATCTCAGGTTTTCTCGGTCTTATATCGAACTCCTCAAAAAGATCCTCTGCGTTTTTAAGGATGAATCTCTTATTCAAAAAGTTGCTTTCAGAGAATGGAAATCTATGATGCCTCCCAAGGATGAGGTTGTAATATGCGGGGTATTCAACTATCAAGCCGTATTTCAGACGGTCTTCGGGAATGTGTGCCATACCCATGTCTCTGAGTTCCCTGGGTGAAAATCCCGTTACATCGATACCGTCGAATATTATCTTCCCTTTCTCCACCTTCCTTAACCCAGTAATTGCTTCAACGAGTTCTGTCTGCCCGTTACCCGCAACTCCGGCTATCCCAACTATCTCCCCTCTTCTGACTTTCAGGGAAACTCCTTTGACGGCATCCAATCCCCTGTTGTCCTTAACCCAAAGGTCTTTTACTTCAAAGACAACATCGCCTGGCTCTTTACTTTCCTTTTCAACCCTCAGGACCACGTCTCTTCCCACCATCAACCTCGCTATCTCTTTAGGGTTCGTCTCCGATGTTTTCAATCTTCCCGTGACCTTTCCAAGTCTCATGACGGTCACGTTGTCGGATATTTCCATAACTTCGTTCAATTTGTGCGATATGAATATTATGGTCTTTCCAGATTTTTTGAGTCTCCTCAATATCTCAAAGAGCTCCTCCGCTTCTTGGGGGGTCAAAACGGCTGTTGGCTCGTCCAATATCAATATTTCAGCTCCTCTATAGAGTGTCTTTATTATCTCGACTCTTTGCTGCATACCAACGGGAATATCCTCGATCTTCGCATCCACATCCACTAGCAAGCCGTATTTCTCTGAGAGATCCTTCACCACTTTTCTCGCTTCGTTCAGATCGAACAAGAATCCCTTTTTCGTTTCTGATCCTAAGACGACGTTCTCCGCAACCGTCAGATTATCAACGAGCATGAAGTGCTGGTGAACCATTCCTATACCATGTTCTATTGCCTCTCTTGGTCCTTTAAAATGAACTTTCTTACCGAAGACGTATATCTCTCCTTCATCTGGGTGAAGAAGACCATACAGTTGATTCATCAGAGTGGTTTTCCCAGCACCGTTCTCACCAACGATCGCATGGATCTCCCCCTTTTCGACAAAGAGATCCACGTGATCGTTGGCGAGAACCCCAGGAAACCTTTTGGTAATTCCTTTCATCACAACTGCGTACTCTTTGTCCAACTCGATCCCTCCTAAAGAGGGGGGCATCCCCCCTCTTTATATCAGAACGGAAATTCCACTTTCGGAACTTCGAAGGCGTCGAGTTTCTCCTGAGTGTCAGGAATGACGAATTTTCCTTCTTTTATGAGCTTCTCAAGATAAACAAGCTCCGCTATAACTCTGTTAGGAACGATTCCTTTCGTGTACTTCATCGGGCTTATCCCAACACCGTCTTCTTTCAATCCGAGTACCTTATGACCCCCTTCAAAGGTCCCTTCGTAAGCCCATTTGACAGCGTAGTAAGAGGCCATGTCCACTCTCTTCATGGCGCTGCAGAGGACAGCACCAGGTGCCATGTAATCCTGATCTGCGTCGACACCGATCGCGAAGAATCCTTTTCCGTGTTCAGCGTAGTAATCTATGAGCTTGTCGAGATCACTCGTTCCAGCAAGAGCTGAGAATTTTTCTTTGGCTGCTTCTATGACACCGTTTCCACAGGCACCGGATGCGTGGAAAACGATATCTGCACCCTGTGCAAATTGTGACATGGCGAGGTCCTTTCCCTTCTTCGGATCCTCGAAGTCGTTCGTGTAGCCCTTCAGAATCTTCACAGGTTTCTTGTGAAGGATAGAATAAGTTTTGACACCGGCTTCGTAGCCGTACCTGAATCTCTCAACCGGTGGTATGGGAATTCCACCAACGAACCCCACGATGTTGGTTTTCGTCATAGCAGCTGCTACGTATCCCACAAGAAACGCGGTTTCCTGTTCTTTGAAAGTGAATGTCAGAACGTTGGGAAGTTCTTGTCCTTCTGGAGGAACTATATCTATCCCCACAAAGTAAGTGTCTGGATACTGTTTTGCAACTTTGAACAGGGCATCCGTCATCATGAAACCAACGGCAAATACCACATCAGCTTTCTCAGCAGCTTTACTCAGGTTTGGTATGTAGTCAGCCTGTTCGTAAGACTGAATGACTTCTTTTTCAATACCAAGTTCTTCAGCAGCTTTTACGATACCAGCCCAAGTTCCATCGTTAAAGGATTTGTCTCCCAAGCCTCCTATGTCGGTAACCATTATGACTTTGAAGGGAAACAGAGTCACCGCCAGAGCAATGAAAAGTACCAATAAAAGCTTCCTCATGGGTTCACACCTCCTTCTTTAGTATTCCGTATATCGTAAGAATGGTGAGAAGAATCACCAGAATTTCCATACCAAAATTATAAAATGCATTCGTCGTTATTTCTATATCCTTTATACCCATCTGGACGAATATGGATACTTCTCTATGATTTATCATGGAATGGACGGCAAGCACCGATGCCAAGACTGCCGATGGTAACACCATGATCCATTTCTTCGTCACGGAGAAAAGGAAGAGAAGCATGAATATCAGCATGAGGGCGAGTCCTTTCTTTGTCTGATAATTCCAAAGATCGGGTATTTCACTTGATACATCTTTTTTGAGAATATCCTTTATATCCTCGTAAACAGGTACCGTAACGCTGACTCTGGTGAAGGAATTTCCGATATAATCTTCCAAATCCTTGACGAACTGTGGCGCTGAATAAGTGGTTATCTTTGCCAAGAATTTTTTCAATTCTTTCAATTTTTTCTCTGTTTTCTTTTCCCTTGCGATTTCGTTTAGAAGATATTCATTTATCTTTCCTACCTGTTCTTTGAATACCTTTCGTCTCTCATCAAAACTTCTGTAGGAGTAGAAATCGGAAAACGATGGAGTAGTTATGAACAATCTATCCTGAAAAACTTCGACATTTTCCATTGCTTTGGCTTCCTTAAGTTTGTTAAGGAAATTAGCAAGATCCTCCACCAGAAACTTCGTTTCCTCCCTGCTTGCAAGGAGAGCCGATGTCAGAGAAGTACTGATCTTCTTGAAGGGAGAATTCTCATTTAGATAAACATCTTTTTTCAGAAAACCGTAATAAGGAGAGTTAAGGAAATCCTGGTTTTTACTCATCATCAGCTCCTCCACATCGATGTACCTCGGGAAGAATGCGAGTACTATGAAAGCAATGCCAAGAACAGATAAGTAGACATCCATTCTTCTCTTTCTCGTGAGAGACCTCTTCACTGATATTAATAGAGCGAAGGAAAAACCAAAGAATATCAACATCGCATAAACCATCGTATCGATGTATGCAGTGGAATTGTAGAGGAAGTACAAAGACCATGTTTCAACCAGTAAAATAGCAAGAAACACCGGCACACGAATCTTCTTCAGAAAGATCGCAAAGCAAACCGCGATACCATATATCAAATATCTGAACCAAAAGATGTTTCTCCTCCTTGGAACCAAATCAACTGCTTCTTTCGCCACACGATTCTGCAAATTTGAAATCTCTTCGTTCAGAAATCTCCATAGATAAAGAGCCTTTGTGTTGAGAAATCTGTTCAAGGACGGTAGATCCTTAGGAGGATTATCTCTGACACCGTTCAATATACTCGTGATCTCTTTCTTTATTTTCTCTGAGAAGAAGAAACCCATCTCTTTCAAAACATCGGGTGGTATTTCCTTCTTCGTCTGTTTGTAGCCAAGGCTCATCCTCTGGATATTGATGATCTTGGGAGGGGGTTCATCGTATACCCCCAGATAATATCCTAGAATCCATTTGAAGAAATTTTTTGAGTACTTTCTAAGATAGGATTTATACTCCTCAAAGAACTTGTTAAAAACAGGATTCTTCTTTACAAAACTTTCTGAGAGGTTCTTATTCATCATGTCCGATAGTACGTAGCAGAGGAAAAGGGAAACTGCAAGTTTATGCTCCCGATCGATGTCTTTTTGTTCCTCATAGAGTATGACTAGAAAATCTCCGACGTTCAATGCGAACTCTCTCCTCTCCACACTCCCTATTAGAAGGTGCCTGTAGAATCTGTAGTAACTCAAATTTTTCAGCTGCTTTTTAACAGTGATAACGAACGGATCTTTAGATTCTGAAGAGTTGTAGTCTTCAACCAAGGATGAAAAAACCTTATAGGCTTCTTCAACATTCAGTGAAAAAGCCATGAGTCCCATTGTTATCATGAAAAATATCAACAGTTTTTTCATAGGGAAAGATACCTCCTGGTTAAAGATCCAAATAGTAGGATACCAAATTTCATCTTTTTTTGAAAAAACCGGGGAAAACCCCGGAGAGGAGAGGAAAGATCGATCTTCACTAGCCCCCACGGCGGTCCTTCGAGGAAATTATACAACTTTTCCTTCGCACTATCAAATAATGCGAACATCCACAAGCGTTTTAAAACAGGATGGAAGGTTAAAATCATGGAGGGGTTTCTAAGATCATTCTAAAATGTTTTTACCACTATACCTAATCCACCAGCAACCAATATGAATTGGATCAATGAGAGTTTTTTAGATCTCAACAGCATGAACAATAATAAAGCTAGAATGAAAGAGATGAGGTCGTTGACGGTACTCAAGGTGAGATTTATACCAGCTGCAAGAATTGGAGCTATAATACTCGTTCTGAAAGTTCTTAAAAGTTTCCTGGGATTTCTGAGTATTCTTTCGATTATGAAGGATATGAAGTACATCCACATGAAACTCGGTAGTATCACACCGATCGTTGACAAAACAGCTCCTGAAAGCCCTGCTATCCTGTAACCTATGTAAGTTGCCGAATTTATAGCGATAGGTCCTGGCGTCATCTGGGATATGGAGAGCAGATCTAAAAATTCTGGGTTCGTCATCCACTCATGCACTCTCACCACTTCATTCTGTATCATGCTCAAAGCCCCGTATCCTCCTCCGAATGCTAGAAACCCTATCTTCATGAAACAGAAGAAGAGATCGATGGCTTTCATTGTTTTTCCTCCCTGTTAGTTACTTTAAAGAATACAACGGTTGCAACTACGAGGAACACCAAGAAAGCTGATATTTTGAAGAAGACTATGACAACGGCACCTGCAATCAGGATAACCAGTATGACGCGATTCTTTACCATCTTTTTTATCAATTCCAACGAGTAATTGATTATGATTATGGTTACACCAAGACGTGCTCCAAACATGAAATTTCTGACGATGCTGTACTTTTCCACTTTTTCGAACATGAGAGCGATCAAAAGGATCGAGAGAAAAGGGGGGAGGACTATGGAAATAGAACATATTATGGAACCCAGAATACCAGCTTTCATTCTTCCAAGAAGTATGGCGGTGTTAACGGCTATAGGACCTGGAAAACTCTGAGCTTTAGCTACTATATCTAAGAATTCATCTTCCTTCAGTATCTTCAATTTTCTGACGAGTTCTTCTTCAATCAGAGGTAGCATTCCGTAACCTCCACCTAGTCCCATGATACTCACCTTCATGAGGCTCAACGCTAATTTCAGCATAAGAAACGCCTCCTATTTCATGTGAGGGGTAATGTGAAGTAAAACGTATTCTTTCCATCTTTCCATTCATAACCTATCTTTCCGTTGTGCATCTCAACGTATCTTCTGGCTATGAATAACCCTAAACCCAAACCTTTTGATTTCCTTTTGAGGTCGAAAAGTTTCACGTTCAAATCGTAGGGTATCTTCTTTCCCAAACTGGATATTTCCACTTTAGCAAGATTCTTTGTTTTAGATATTTTAACGTTTATAGGACCTCTGGAGTATTCTGCAGCGTTTCTCAGCAAATTCAAAGTTACCTCTAAAATCTTCGAAGGATCGACAAGAACCTCCATCTCATCTGTGTATTGGAAAGATATTTTCCTTCCGTAGCTTTTAGTTGTCATTTCGCAGGCATCCCATACCAGCTCGACGAGATTGACCGATTCTCTCCTTACTATCTCCAGTCCTCCCTCTATCCTTCCCACCCTTAGCAATTGATCTGTCAGATCTTTTATTAAGTCTATGTAATGCAGAGCATCTTTTTTCAGGGATCTATCCACAGGCATTTCTTTTATGGAGTTTTCCAATAGAGTCAAGGGAGTCCTTAAATCGTGTGAGAAGCTGTAAAGTATCAACTCCAGAGTACTCTTCAGATGTTTCTCTTTTTCCAGAGATTTCTTAAAACTTCCTAGATTCTCCTCTAAAGCTTTCGATAATTCTGTTATCTCATCATCAAAAGCGTCTCTTTCTATTTGACCTCTTTTGATGGAATCTGTCAATTTCTTTACCCTCTGGCACACCAGAAGATGGACTAAAAGGCCCGACGCTACGGAGACGAAAAATGAGAGTATCAGAGCGTCAAGTAGTGATACGGAGAAAGAGTGCATTTTCAGGGAATCTAGAATCATGACAATGAAAAAGGTTAAGATGAACGTGATGATGGAGACCCTGATGGACAACATGAGGTTCTCACCACACCGTATCAGAATTCTTCAGGTACTTCAAAAGAGATCTTCCCTAACTTCCCACTGGCGACTTCTGCGAAGAACATGTACGCTGCTTTATCGTGATCGATTTTTCCACCCTTGATGAGGATCCCCCGTTTTCTTCCGTAAAATTCCAAGAATTCCATGAAACTTCTCTGCTCGTTCGTTCTGCTTTTGAAGATCTCAAAAGCTATCTCCATTACTTTGAAGTCCACCCTCTCAACAGGTAAAGATCCCACAAGAAGGAGCTTTGCAGAGAGTTCTTTACTGAACAGTTTTTTGTGTAGTATACCTGGGGTATCTAAAAGTTTCTTATCTCTCTCAAGCGCGATCCATTGGACTCCCTTCGTTACACCCGGTACTCCTCCAACAGCTGAGACCCTCCTTCCCTTAATCTTGTTTATTATCGTGGACTTCCCGGTATTCGGTACACCGAGTATCATGATTCTATCACCTGAGGAGAGATACATATTCAGTTTCTCCATGAAGGTCTTTCTGTCCTCAAATTTACTGGTTGATAGAACCGATTCACCATTTTTTCTGAAGAAATCGATCCACTTTCCGGTTATATCATCGTCTGCAATGTCCTCCTTGTTCAGCAGTATTATCTTTTTTTTCCTGGATAGATCCACCCCATAGACCGATGTGGCCATAGGGGCTCTTGCATCCCTTACTTCCATCACAACGTTCACCATCTTTAACATTCGCTCAACAGCTTTTCTGGCCCTGGAAATATGCCCGGGATACCACATTATCTCATCCTTTCTTGACGGCAAGATCGTTCCAGGTTTTGAATACAGAGCACACACCGCATAAGGAGCATCTCTCCCATCTGCAATCTCCAGTTCTAATGCCTTCAAGAGATTTTCTGTACTCTTCTATCAAAAAGCCCTTGGAAATTCCCAGGTCTATGTGATCCCACGGTAAGGGTTCTTCCAAATCAAAAGGCCCCATGTAATCTGCTGGATCTATACCAGTTTCCTCAAAAGCTTTCATCCATTTTTCCCTGTCGAACATCTCTTTCCACTCATCGAAGATACAACCAAGTTCGTTAGCTTTCAACACGAGTTTTAAAAGTTTCCTATCACCTCTGGAGAGAACACCCTCTATCATACTCATCCAGGGATTGTGGAAGGATATATGAGCGTATTTTCTTGCTCTCATGATGATTTTTCTCCTCTTCAGGGCTTCTTCGACTGATATCTGCCGGACGAACTGAAAGGGTGTGTGAGGTTTGGGGATAAAGACTGCAACGGATACCGAAAGATCTTTGAATCCAATTTTTTTCACCTTTTCGATCAGTTTCGCTATATCTTCGACATCCTTATCTTTTTCAGTTGGCAAACCTATCATGAAGTAAAGTTTTATTCTTCTCCATCCGGCATCTTTTGCAGAAATGATGGTATTCCAAATGTCATCATCCGATATATTCTTGTTTATCACATCCCTCAGACGCTGTTTTGCCGTTTCTGGTGCGAATGTGAGACCTGTCTTTCTAATGCTAGCGATTTTTTGAGCTATTTCCAACCCGAAGCTGTCCATTCTGGTCGATGGTATCGAGAGAGCCACTTTTCTTTCTGAGAGTATAGGGAGAATTTCTTCTACTATACCGTTTATATCTGTATGATCCATCGCCGATAAGGAAAGTAAGGATATTTCCTCATAACCCGTTGAATCCAGCATCTTTTCAACAATCCCTCTTATATTTTCCTTTGACCTTTCCCTGACAGGTCTGTAGAACATTCCAGCGTGGCAGAATCTACAACCCCTCGTGCAACCCCTGGATATCTCCACAACTCCCCTGTCATGAACACTTTCCGCATGAGGTAGTATCTTTTTCACAAGATGAGCTTGATTCTCGAGAGATTTTAAAAGCCTTTTCCTTATTCTTTCAGGAGCAAAGCTGTACGCAGGTACCACTCTCTTATCCTGGGATTCATAGAACAATGGGACGTACACTCCTTCAATTTTGCTCAATTCTTTTAACACATCGAATCTTCTACTACCTTTCATCTCACGCAGAACTTTGGCTATCTCAACGACAGCTTCCTCCCCATCTCCTATTACAACGGCATCGAAAAGGAGAGCGACAGGTTCAGGATTGCTCGAACAAGGCCCACCACCTATGATTATTGGATCTTCATCTCTCCTATCTTCTGCCAAGATGGGAATTTTCGAGAGTCTTAGAACTTCCACAACGTTGGTGTATGAGAGTTCGTAAGATAGAGAAATCCCCACGGCATTCATGTATAAAAGGGGAGTTTTGGACTCCATAGTGAAGAGAGGAATACCATTCTCCTCCATTTTTTTAATCATATCCACCCATGGAAGGAAAGCCCTTTCTGCCCAGACCCAGGGTATGTCGTTCAGAGTATGGTATATTATCTCGAGACCCAAATTCGAAGAACCTATTTCATACAAATCGGGGAAAACCAGGGCAATTCTGAGAGAAACCTCGCTTTCATCCTTAACAACCGAGTTGTACTCGTTTCCCAAATATCTACTGGGTTTTCTCACCCATGGTAGGATCTCGTTGAGAAACCTCATTATCTCGATTTTTTCCATCTTCGCTTGATCTCTCCTTTCAAAAAGCGAAAATTTCCTTCATCTTCTTTTACGCTCTTTTATTCTAACTCTTTCTTCTTTTTTGAAATAATATTGACGATATTATAATTCATTAAGTGGAGGAGGAATATATGAGAAGGATAGCAAAGCATCCCATACTGGATTTTAACAACAGAAAGAAAATTAAATTTTACTTTGAAGATACTGAGTTAATCGCCTACGAAGGAGACACGGTAGCATCGGCTCTGATAGCTAATGGTATAGACATTTTTGGATATACTTCCAAAAAGGGCCGTCCAAGAGGCCTTTTTTGTTGCATAGGGAAGTGCTCTTCCTGCCTTGTTATCGTGAATGGGATTCCCAACGTGAGAGCCTGTATAACACCCGTGAAAGAAGGAATGAAGGTTAGAAGACAAGTAGGTAAAGGGGGCACCAAAGAGGTGAAAAAAATTGAAGAATAAGAAAGTGGATTTTCTCGTGGTGGGAGGAGGACCTGCTGGACTTTCTGCCACGCTGGAAGCTGGCAAGAGAGGTTTGAGGGTTCTCTTAGTCGATGAAGGGATACAACTTGGCGGGCAACTCGTGAAACAGACCCATAAATTCTTTGGTCATGAAGGAACGTACGCATCTGTTCGTGGATTCGAAATAGCGAAGATATTGGTAAAGGAGTTGAAGAAATACAAAAACATCGAAGCCAGAACGATGACATCTGTGATCGGTATTTACGAAGACGGTGTGCTCGCTTGGGATAGAAAAGAGAATGAAGTTTTCCGAATAGAACCTGAGTACACATTGATAGCAACTGGTGCATCTGAAAAGTACGTGACTTTCGAGAACAACGACCTACCAGGTATCTATGGGGCAGGAGCAGTGCAGACACTTATGAACCAGTTTGGGGTTCTACCGGGAGAGAATTTCCTCATCATCGGTTCAGGTAACATCGGCCTCATCGTCGCGTATCAATTGATCCAGGCGGGAGCGAGTGTAAAAGCCATAGTCGAAATAGCCGATAAAGTTGGAGGATACGTTGTTCACTTGAACAAGATAAGAAGACTCGGCGTACCCGTTCTCCTGAAGCACACCATAGTGAGGGCTTTAGGAGACAATAGAGTGGAGGGTGCTGTCATAGCTGAAGTGGATGAAAGTTACAACATCATACCGGGGAC
>QNAV01000004.1:0-17110 GCA_003641585.1 Thermotoga sp.
CCTCCACATTTTCCCTACCTACCCCATTCCTCCTCACCCTCATCACCCCCTTTATCCCTTTCCAAATATCCCCTCTTCCATCTAACATCATATAGCCTGTCTGCCACCTCTTTCTTCTCAATTCCAACTTATCCAGTATCTCCCTCAACATCTTTATCTCCTATGAGTACCTCTTCTCTACTCCCACATATTGAATAATTTTGTATCTCCCCTTCGCCATCACAACCTCGCATCTTTGACCTTTCACCTTCCTCACCTCCCCCTCTTCCAGTTCAGTCTGGCCTTCTTCTTGTACCTTATCCCTGTACCATCAACTATGACGCTATCTATATCTTTCTGCAAATAGTCTTGATTGAACTTTATCAGAATCTGTATGACATGTTTTAGCTTGCTTGTCTTGTAATGAAAATCTCTGAGAGAAGGAACATTCTTGAAGTAGTCTCTTGATAGAATGATGGTTTCTCTGAAGGGGAGAGAAAACATCTCCTTTATGATCAGCATGGAGATAATTTGGTGATCAAGGAAAGTGTGAGGTCTACCTCTTTTTGTAGAAGGTTTGGGAAGATATGGTAGAATTTTTTTGTAGAAGAAGTGGGTTAGTTTGATGATAGTATTGGGTGTTAACTTTCTCATAGTGAGGGAGATTATATCATCTCCCTTGCTTTATTTTCTATACTCACCTCACTATTTTTGAAACAGCCTCCGTGGAAACTTGGCATGTAAGAAAACCTTCCCTCAATCAGTACCATCTATACGGATGGTACCTGCAAGATCCTAAGGGATGGACTGAAGTCCCGTGTAAATCATAAGAAGAATGAAAGGAGTCCATCGCCAGACATTTAGTTTTGATTGTTCCTATAAGGGATGGAAATAAACGTCCTTGAGAAATACTTCGATTTTCACACAAAAAGAAGCTTTGCAAAACGTTTAGGAATTTTTTTAGAAGATAAACATATCTGTTCCTTGATTTATCATCCCATCAAAGGGGATAATATTTTAGCCCGCCCCATAAAGTTCCTGAAGGTGGTCCCGCATGAAAGAGAGAATATTAGAGATTCTCAAGAGTAAAGTCAGTAGAAAGAATTGGAAGCTATGGTTCAGCTCCTTCGATGTGAAAGAGGTTGGGGAAGATAAAATCGTTTTTAAAGTGGGAAATCTTTTCATAAAAGAATGGCTCGAGAGAAAGTATGGGAGTATCATCAAAAGAGCCATAAGGGAGACTTTTGGAAGGGAAATACCTTATGAGATAGTTTACGAATCTGTTGAGAGAGTTCACTCATCGGAACCTCTTATCAGAAAGAGGCCATTGGTCATAACTCCTCTGAATCCTCACTACACTTTCGAAAATTTTGTGGAAGGTCCTGGAAATACTTTTGCATACAGAGTTTCCCTGGAAGTTGCGAAGAACCCTGGAAGGTATAACCCTCTTTTCATATACGGTGGAGTGGGGCTGGGTAAGACACACCTTCTTCAAGCCATTGGGAACTATCTTTTCGTCAACGAACCGGATCTGAAGGTCATGTATTTGACCAGTGAAAAATTCCTGAACGAACTCATCAACGCGATGAAAAGCGATGAGATGAACGAGTTCAGGGAGAAGCACAGGAAGAAAGTCGATGTTTTCTTGCTAGATGATGTTCAATTCCTTATGGGAAAGGGTGGTATACAGCTGGAGCTTTTCCACACTTTCAACGAACTCTACGATTCCGGCAAGCAGATCGTCATATGCTCTGATAGAACGCCAGAGGAACTTGCAGATTTTCAGGAAAGACTCGTTTCAAGATTTCAGATGGGAATAGTCGTTAGAATAGATCCACCTGATGAGAACACGAGGATAAACATAGCCAGGAAGATGGTGGAGATGGAAGATGGTGATCTTGATGAGGAAGTTGTGGATTTCGTCGCTTTGAGCATTCCAGACAATCTGAGAAGGATGAAAGGCGCTATAATAAAGCTTCTTGCTTATCAGGATATGACGGGAGAGAAGGTCTCAATTCAGAAGGCAAAGGAACTCTTGGGAGATATTCTGATCAAAGGAAACTCGATCGACTCTTTTGACAAATTGTTGAACGCTTTGTCCAAAACCTTCGGGATTCCAAAAGCAGAAATATTGGGAAATTCCAGAAAACAAGAGGTTGTTCTTGCAAGACAGGTGGGGATGTTTGTTTCGAAGAAGTACCTTAAGATGTCCATAAGAACGATCGCAGAGCGTTTCAACAGGTCTCATCCATCGGTTCTAGCAACGATAAAGAAACTGGAGGATGCTATATCAGGGGGAAACAAGACTTTGAAGTCTCATGTGGATTCAGTCGTCAGCATGATGCACGGTATGGTCGGAAACGGCGGGCTCTTTGGAGGATAAAACCTCGGCGAGCTTTCTAACAGACCATTTCACAGCGGGTGTTCTGTAAGGATTGGACACGCTATCCAGTTTCAAAAGCCAACCGTTTTTCTTTCTTAAAAGGATCAAAAAGTACTGCTGCTGGAAATCCTTGTCCGTGGATATCACTTTCAAAAGGAAGGAATCCTTCCCCTTGAAAGTATTTTTCACAACGAACACTTTATCACCTTTTCTGAAAACCCTGCCTTCCAAGGAGAAAACATCCCTGTCCTTTACATCTTCCTGAAGCAGAACGTGTGGCAAATCCATACCTCCTTTGAGTAGTCTTTCAACATCCCCCTTTTTCTTTTTATAAGCTCTGATCAAGAATATCTTCTTTCCCTGGCTTTTCCACTTCCTCTCATATCTTGTTTCAACCGGTCTTTCAGGATTTTCCAGGATGCTCTCTACATCAAAATAGCCACTCTCAGTGAGTTTTTCATGGACCTCTTCTGCGTACCACCTTTCGTCAGTCACGAGCTCGAATATCCCTTTGGGTTTCAGAACGACACTCAAAGTATCCAAGAAATCGCCAGAAGTTATTCTTCTCTCTTCATGAGCTTTTTTGGGCCACGGGCATGGGAAGTTGGTCACAACGGTTTCAACACTCTCATCTCCGAAGAATTCCCTGAGCGCGAACCTTCCGTCTTCCATCACGACGCGAACGTTTTCAAGTTTGAAATCATGGATCTTTCTTTGAACCTTGACCATCGAGGTTATGGAGAGTTCAAACCCAACGAAATTCTTTTCAGGATATCGCCTAGCCATTTCTACAAGGAATTCACCGTTTCCAAAGCCAATTTCAACAAACAGCTTTCCTCTTCTTCTGAAGAACTTTTCCCAATCTAAGGGGAAATTCTCCTCATACCTTGGCTTTATCTCGTACTTCAGGTATTCGACGTTCAATTTCATCCCTCCAGAACGAGTACCCTAAGGTCGTTGACGTTGGTTCCTGTTGGTCCAGTCACGAGAAGGTCACCAGATATCGAAAGAGCGGTGTAGGAATCGTTATTGTCGAGCAATTCTATAGGATCCATCCCTTTTTCCCTTATTCTTCTGAGCGTTTCTCCATCAACGATAGCTCCCGCCGCATCCGTCGGGCCATCCGTTCCATCGGTGTCCATTGAGAGGAAGATGAAGTTTTCCTCTTCCATTTCCATTGCAAGCGATAGAGCGACCTCCATATTGGGTCCACCCTTCCCTTTCCCTTTTACTTTAACCAGGGCTTCCCCACCGCTTACAAGCACACATGGAGGAGATATTGGGTTTCCAGACTCTATTATCTCCTTTGCAACACCAGCAAGGAATTTCCCCAACTCTTTCGCTTCACCCTCGAGAAAGGTTGACAATAGAAGTGATCTGTAACCCATGGATTCGAATTTCCTTTTGAGGTTCAAGCAGAGAGACCTAGAGCCAGAAACAACGATGTTCTTCACCCTATCTTCATCCACATTCTTCGGAGTCTCAGGAATCAAACCTTTTTCACCATCTGAAAGGATTCGTCTTGCAGACTCCGGTATCTTCTCCCACAGTTTCCATCTCTTCAATATCCATACAGCATCTTCGTAAGTTGAAAAATCAGGGTAAGTTGGGCCAGACGCTATGGTTGAGGGATCGTCTCCCACAACATCCGATACCATCAACGTTACTATCTTTGCTTTGGTAAGAAAAGCCGTTTTTCCCCCTTTAACCTTAGAGACGTGTTTTCTCACAACGTTCATCTCTTTTATATTCATCCCGCTTTTTAAAATGAGGTCGTAAAGTTTCTTCAGATCCTCAAGATCTATACCATCCATTGGTATCTCGTAAGTTGATGAGCCACCTCCGGATACGAGAAATATCACAAGATCGTCTTCATCCGCTTCACGCAACTTTTCAACTATCCTTTTGCTCCCTTCGATCGTTCCTTCATCCGGTATGGGGTGCCCGCCTTCGTATACCTCCACATTTTCAACTTTTCCTCCATATCCTTTCTTTGTCACAACGACACAGCCTCTCAGCACATCCTGAAATTCTTCAACAAAAGGTTTGATCATGGAGATGCTTGCTTTTCCAATACCGAAAATGTAGAGTCTTTTGAACATGAATTTGTTCCCAAGGATATCTATCGTATTATCCTCCCTTTTCACGATATCCCTTATCCTCTCCTCGGGGGATTCCTCTTTCAGTGATTCCATGACCATCTTCAAAAGTTCTTCTTTCCTCAAAACAGCCACCTCTCAAGTTCTATCAATCTGAGATTTTTTTCCTTTGCATACTCAACGACTTCTAAGTACTCGTTCCTTCTGAGTCTTCGAGAAAGTTCTTTTCTTTCCCAAGCTCTGTATGCAGGATAATACTGAGCCATTATGTTAACCAAAGGAGATGGATTCAAAGTGGCTAGAAAATCCACAACTTTCTTCGAATCTTCCACGTTGTTTGGCAGAACGAGATGCCTGACCAAAACCCCCTTCTTCATAATACCGTTTTCCACGATCGGCTCTCCAACCTGTTTAACCATCGTTCTCAAAGCGTCAGAAGCTCTATCGAAGTAATCCGGTACACCGGAGTAATTCCTGCCAACCTCGTTACTTCCGTACTTCATATCTGGCATGTATATGTCGATCCATCCTTCCAAAAGTTCCAGTGTCTCGACAGATTCATAACCGCCACAATTGTAGACGACAGGTATCCTCAGATCTGCAATTTCCAGAGCTTCGACTATGAACGGAACTTGATGGGTTGGAGTTACCAAATTTATGTTCAAAGCTCCTCTTGATTCCAGGGATTTGAAAATGAGTGCGAGTTCCTCGACATTTATCACGTCTCCTTCCATGAGATGACTGATCTCGTAATTCTGACAGAATATACATTTCAAGTTGCAACCTGTGAAAAAGACCGTGCCACTACCCCTCGAACCCACCAAAACCCTTTCCTCGCCAAAGTGAAGACCCCATGAAGACACAACAGGAGAGTCCAGAACGCCACAAATTCCTTTCTCTCCTTTCGTTCTGTTCACACCACATTTTCTGGGGCACAGATCACACTCTTTTAACTTCTCACGAAGATGCCTCTTTCTCGATTCTCTTGATGAAATACTCCGCATCATCGGCGTAATCACTCTCAGGAAACCTGGTTATGAAGTCGTTGAAGAGTTTCTTGGCATTGTCCTTGTCTCCTTTGAAGTAATAGGAAAGGGCTCTGTAGTAATAGCAATCATCTTCATAATAAGCGGTCCTTCTCTCTGTTTCCAGAATTCCTATAGCTGCGTTGAAGATATCTATCGCTCTGTCATAATTACCCTTGAGGTAGAATATGTACCCCTGGAACCACAGAACCCTCGCTCTATCGTAGGTGGCAGGAGCTGTGGTGACAACGGGACCGCCGGCTGCAGGTGTACCCGACGTTGGTGTGCCTGGTGTAGAGATACTGGCTTTCATGCTTTCTATCTTGGTTCCAAGATCTGCCAATTTTTTATCCAGAGAGTTCAGGAAATCCATGAGATCTTCTTGGAAACTGGCGAAGGTTTCATCGTTTCTTCTCACGATCTCACTGACTGTATCAAGTATCTCGATCCTTGAAGAGATGTTTTTAACATCGGCTACAAGCTCCGGTACTCTTTCTCCAACGTTAACCCTTATATCTTTCACACCTTCTCTGATCTCACTCAAGCTCGCTTCCATCTCTTCCACGTTGACGGCGTTTTTAACGGCTCTAGCTATTTCCTTCGTATCAACTGCAGAGGGTGGCCTCAAGAACAGGACGAGGTTTATTGCTAGAATGGCTATGACCAAAATCATGGTAACGGTTTCGAACAAACTGACAGGAGTTCCTCCCCTTCGAATGAGGACAGGATGGGAAGGATCGAGCTTTTTCAATATCTCCTCGTACCTCTTCATCCTGATCTTATCATTCCTTCTTCTTGCAAGCTCATACTTTAAAGCCACTGCCTCCACAAGGTCTGGATAATTTTTCGAGACATTTTCAAGTAAGGACAATGCCCCCCGGATGTTTCTGTTCTCTACCTCCCGAAGTGCTTCTTTTACCTCTTGAGAGTAATCCTCCCTGTACTTTTCCTTTGCTGTCTCGTATAACACTTTGTACTGCTCTTTCACCTCATCTGGTAGATCCTCATAGATCCTCAAAACCTTTTTCCAATTTCCAGAGGCGGCCTCAATCTCCATCTCAAGATGGGGGTACTCCCCTGGGAACAAACTCAAGAGAGCTCTTGCCCTGCTCAGTTGCCCTTCCCTTATCATATTCTTTATCACAGATTCGATGACGTCCATCCCCTCACCTCCTTCATAACACTAGGAATGATCCTGAGAAGATCAGATGGAGTAAGACCAGAGACATCATCTGGGAATTTTTCACTTGCAAGACCATGTATGTAAACACTTGCGATAGCAGCATTTGTAGCATCGACTCCTTGAGCCATAAATCCTCCTATCATACCAGATAACACATCCCCACTACCACCAACGGCAAGTCCTGTGTTGCCAGTAAGGTTGAAATACGTGAAATCTGAACTGGCTATGATGGTGGTGGCACTCTTCAGAACGACTGTACATCGGTATCTTCTTGCAAGATCCTCAACGAGTGCGTAGTTGTACTTGACATCCGACACACTCTTCCCAACGAGCCTTGCAAGTTCTCCGGGATGAGGTGTTATGACGGTTGGTTGCTTCCTTTTCAAGAGTTCCAGATCTCCAGCTATGGCGTTTAAACCATCGGCATCGAGTACGAGGGGAACATCTATATTCGGAAGAAGTTTCCTCACAAATTCCACGGTTTTCGAATACCTGGAGATACCTGGACCAAGAACGACCACACTAGCCTTTCCCAGGTGCTCCATGACTTCTTTAACGTTCTTTTCTTCAAAAAAACCATCCGATGTTTCGATGGGGATCGACACTATCTCAGGAAAGTTTCCCGTCGCTACAGTATTGTAGGGATGAGGTGTCAGAATTATGGAAAGACCTGCTCCTACTTTCAAAGCCCCAAGGGCTACAAGAACGGGCGCACCTGAATAAAGTTTCGATCCCCCGATTATCAGGACCGTTCCAAAAGTTCCTTTATGAGAGTCCGGAGGCCTTTTTGGAATTATGCTTGATACCGTCTTCATATCTATTATCCTTCTCCTTATCATGGTATCTTCTCGGAAGAATTTTGGTATTCCAATGTTGGCGACTTTCAACTTTCCTGTGAGCTCTCTACCGGGAAAGAGAACGTGCCCTATCTTCGGAAGAAAGAAAGTGACGGTGAGATCAGCTTTGATGGCACTTCCCAGTATCTTTCCGGTATTCGTATCGACCCCGGATGGTATATCAACAGAGACGACGTACTTTGCAAAGAGGTTTATACCTTCTATTATTTCTGAAATCTCTCCTTTGACCTCCCCTTTGAGACCCGTTCCAAATATGGCATCGATCACGATATCTCTTCTTCTGATCTCTTTCATCAGGGATTCCAGAGACACATCCTTACCTAAAAACAAAACATGTCCTCCGAAGTTCCTGAAAGTTTCTAGATTCGCTTTGCAGCTCTCTGAAAGGCTATCTTCTCCTTTCAGCATGATAACCAAGACATCATCGGAGTAATCCAAAAGATTTCTAGCAACAACCAGTCCATCTCCTCCGTTGTTCCCACCACCGCACACAACAAGGTAGGAATACCTGGAGAGGTTTCCGAGTTCGTCTTCCATAGCCATTACAATGGAGAGACCCGCTCTTTCCATCAGTATTCTAGATGGAAGTTTCAGTTCCTCTATGGTTCTTCTATCCATTTCCTTCATTTCTTCTCTTGTTATGACGTTCATTCAACCACTCCCTAGATACCTATAAAGTAGTTTGTATATGAAATACGTTTTCTTCACTTTCTTCAAGTACCTTCTACCGGCATCCTCCATTTTCTCAACATGGAGAGGGCCAACGTTGTACGCGATGAGAGCTTTATCTATGTCACCGAATTTCTCCATGAGGTATTCAAGGTACACGATCCCGTATGTTATGTTATCTTCTGGATCGTTTATATTCCCGTCTATGTTGTATGTCCTGGATAACCAATCAGCGGTTGCTGGCATGATTTGCATTAAGCCAATTGCCCCTTTAGGAGACACTGCCCTCTCCCTGAAACCACTTTCAACGTACATCACACTGATGATGAGCAGAGGATCGAGCAGCTCGCTTTTTTTCTTGACGGTGTCGTAATATCTGAGAGGATACGTTTTGTAGAGAAAAGATACGATGCATAGAATAACTATTACCGAAAATAACAGAATTCTCATACCAGATACTCCTCTTTCAAGGAGGTGTATATTCTGAGGATCGTTTCCCTTGAAAAATTACCCGGGCTGAATTGAATGTGTCTGGCTTTTGAAACTTTTTCAGCCCACCTTTCTATATCATCCTGGCTTATCTCAATTTTTTTATAGGCTCCAAGATCTCTGAGGAACCGTCTCAATCCCTCAATTCCTTCAAAGGGTTTCAAAATCTCTTTCACTTTTTCTTCAGCCTCTTCGCTCATCACCTTCAAAACTTCAACCAGGGTGACAGCAGTTGCAAGACCGTGTCTTACTCCTTTCTCCGTTGTTAACGGATAACCGAGTGCATGCGCTACCGTCGTTCCTGTTTGAGAAATGACGATACCTGCCATGAGGGATGCCATCATCATGTTCTCTCTATGACCCTCGTTTTTCAGATCCTCCAGAACTTTCGGTAAGGACTCTGAGATCTTCCTGACGGCTTCCAGTGCAAAGATATCGGAGATGGGAGTAGCCCTTTTGGACATGAAACCTTCCACAGCATGGCATAAAGCATCCAAACCCGTGGTCAGCGTTATATCCTCGTTCATAAATAAAGTGTACCGAGGATCAACAAAAGAAATTTTAGGGAATATGAGATCGTTTCCAAAGCCTTTTTTGTTCCCCTCACGATCCGTTAAAACGGAATATTGCGTAACTTCACTCCCCGTTCCAGAAGTTGTGGGAATCGCGACTATCGGTAAGGCTTTTTCGTATGCACCTTTGTAAAGGTCTTCTGGGGAGATACCCCTGTTAATCAGGAGAACTGCCATAGCTTTTGCGAAATCCATGGGGCTTCCCCCACCGAGTCCCACAACGAAATCGAAATTCTCCTCCCCAACATCCTTCAGCGCTTTTTCAAGTGATTGAAAGTCCGGATTTTCAGGGACCTCATCCCACACGGTATACTGTATCCCAAATTCTTCAAGCACACTGGTCAGGTCATCCAAAGATCCATTCTCCTTGGATGACCTCTTACCAGTGAAAACCACCGCTTTTTTCCCAAAGGATTTGAGAGCATCCTTTCTCTCTCTGAGAACTTTCCAACCGAAATTCACCTTCACGGGCATGAAATATCTCCACATATTTCCGATCACCTCGAAATTATTTTACCAGAAAGTGCTTTCTCTTAATTAATCACATAATCATCCAAAACGCTGGAGCGCAATCTTTTCATAGTTTCCGAAAGGATTGTTATAATCATTAAGATACGGAATGAGAGAGGTGAGAGAGTGTTTGGAAGAAACGATGTCGGTATAGACCTTGGAACCGCCAACACCTTAGTTTATGTGAAAGGAAAGGGGATCGTTGTAAACGAACCATCCGTCATAGCTATAAACGTTTCAACGGGTGAGATCTTGAAAGTGGGTATAGAAGCGAAGAAGATGCTTGGAAAAACACCTGCAACTATCAAAGCTGTAAGACCCCTGAGAGATGGTGTTATAGCGGATTATCAAACCGCTCTTATAATGCTCAAATACTTTATAGACAAAGCTAAAGGAGGTTTTGGAATTTTCAAACCCCGTGTTGTCATAGGTGTTCCCGTTGGAATAACTGACGTTGAAAGAAGGGCCATATTGGAGGCAGGACTTGAAGCGGGAGCAAGTAGGGTTTTTCTCTTAGAAGAACCTATGGCAACTGCGATCGGAGCAGGTCTTGATGTGGAGGAGCCGAGTGGAAACATGGTTGTGGATGTTGGGGGAGGAACAACGGAGGTCGCCGTGATATCTCTTGGAAGTATTGTAACATGGGATTCTGTGAGGATAGCGGGGGATGAAATGGATGAAGCTATAGTTCAGTATGTGAGAGAGACTTACAGGGTTGCCATAGGTGAGAGAACCGCTGAGAGGGTGAAGATAGAGATAGGGAATGTCCATTCAAGCGATGAGTACGATGAATTGGAAACGACTGTCACCGGTATAGATCTTTCAAGTGGGCTTCCTAGAAGAATCACGTTGAGAGGGGTTGAAATAAGGGAAGCGATAAGGCAACCTGTGATGGCAATCGTTGAGAGTGTGAAAGCGACTCTTGAGAAAACTCCCCCAGAGCTCGTCGCGGATATTATGGAGAGGGGGATACTGATAGCGGGAGGGGGATCGCTTTTAAGAGGTTTCGACAAATTGTTGAGTGAAGAGACCGGTATAGATGTCGTCATGGCGGATGATCCATTGACTTGTGTCGCGAGAGGAGCCGGTATGGTTTTGGAGAAGGTAAACATTTTAAAAAAGCTTCAGAGGGTTGAATGATGAGGTTACCCTGGATTCTCCTTTTTCTATTCTTATCACTCTATTTTGTGGATCTGAGTACCGATCACCGTGTATCCTCTTTCGTCGAGGATAAGTTGCTTTTCATATCCACTCCCTTTTTTTACACAAGGAGCTTTTTCTCAGAGAAGGTGAGGTGCTTTACAGAAAAGGAAGATTATGGGGACATCATACTCAACGGTGAGAGAATTGGTGGGAACTCCCCTGTGACGGGACATTATGATGGTGTACTGTTCGTACTTGGAAATTTTCCCAAAGGATGCCTGGTCTTCAGTCCTGGGAAGGGGTTCATCGGAGTGGTTGAGAGTTCTTCTGGTGGCATATCCACCGTGATAACCCCCTTCTCGAAAAAATTCCTTATGAAGGTTTTAGTTGTTAAAGACGGTTTCAAAACCGTAGGAATCATGAAAGGAGGATCTCCCCCTATTCTCAGGATATTCGAAAATCTTGATGTGGTGGGTGGAAAAGTGTTTGTTGGAGAAACCACCTGGAATCTAATTTTGAAGAGATTGAAGGGCGATTACATCGGAGAAGTTGTGGGAGTATCCAAGGAGGATTTCCTCGTCAAAGTGAGTAGAAACATTCCAGAGTACGTGTCGATCTTAGAGGTGAGATGAGGTGAGTTTTTTTCTTGGTTTCATGGCCGTATTCTGGGATAAAGCTTTTCTGGATCTGTTCCCTTTGGTGTACTCGTTTCTGGTGTTTGAATTTCTGGAAAAGGAAGATAAAGTTTTATACTTCGTCTTTCTAATACTTCTGGTTAGATCCTTGGTAATGGGGGAAGTGGATTTGTTCCACATAGCAACTTACTTCGTGTTTTTAATACTCTTCAAATCGAAGGAATTCTTCTCCACACCTTTTACACCCTCTATGGTGCTTCTTCTTGTTTCATATTTACTTCTTCAGAAAGGAAATATGTCCGTAATCAACGGTGTGTTCACACTTGGAAGCGCTCTGACTGTTCTTAAATTGAGGAGGAAAGGCAAGTGAAGGTATCTCAAATCTTGATATTGATCATGATGGCTTCTTTTTCTTTACTTTTGATAAAAGCATACAAACTTCAAGTAATAGAGCATGATGTGCATTCTTCTTTCATAGAATCTTTGGAATCAAGGATAAAGGATATTCCACCTTTGAGAGGAAAGATAAAGCTGGACGATGGAACAATCCTTGCGTGGGATGAGATTCTATACACCGCTGACGCTTGGGGAATGAATATTCCTGAAGAGATTAAAAAGAAACTTGAAAAGATTGTGGGAAGAAGAAAGGCGATGAAACTTCTTTTGGGGGAGAAGATACTCGTCAGTAAGGGAGAAGCAGAACTTTTAAAAAGCTTTGGGATAAAAGTCAGTGAGAAGATCGTGAGAAGGTATAAAAACCTGGCTCCTCATGTTGTCGGATATATAGGGAGTGAAAGAGAAGGAATAAGCGGTGTTGAGAAAGCTTACGATGAGGTTCTGAAAGGACAAAAAGGATCGGAACTCGTGGTTATAGACCCTTCAGGAAAGGAACTGGGAAAGGTGGTCGAAGTCCCCCCAATTCCAGGAAAGGATGTTGTATTGACCTTGAAGAAAGAATTACAGGAGTTTGCGGAAAAAGTCTTGAAAGAGGTCGGAAAAGCGGGGGTTATAATCGTTTCGAATCCCAAAACAGGTGAGATTTACACCTTGGCATCTTTTCCCTCGTTCGATCCCAACACCTTCACAGGAGAGATGTTCTATAGGAAATGGTTGAGGATGAAAAACGATCCGAAAGCTCCTCTGCTCAACAGAGCCATCTCCGCTTTGTACCCTCCAGGATCTTCGATAAAGCCACTCTACGCTCTGGCATTCCTTCTGAACAATGGAGATCCCAACGAAGGAATCGTCTGTAAGGGAAGATTCGCTTACAAAAACAAAGAAGGGAAAGTTGTGGCGATCTATAAAGACTGGAAAATCTCGGGGCATGGTTTTGTGGATCTGAGGAAGGCGCTTAGAGTCTCCTGTAACGTCTATTTCTACCAACTCGGTTTGAAACTGGGTATAGAAAAGATGAAGAAGATGGCTTCTCTTTTAAGATTAGACGATAAAACTGGTATAGATCTCCCCGGAGAGGTTCGAGGGATATTTCCGTCACCTTCGTGGAAAATGGAAAAATATGGGGAACCTTGGTATCCTGGTGACACCATCTTACTTTCTATAGGGCAAGGCTACATCCTTTTGACACCGATGGAAATGCTGAATCTTATCTCGTTTATTGCTAACAGAGGGAAAGTGTTCAAACCTCATGTCGTCAAAAAAGTGGGAAAGGAGTACATTAAACCTAAAGTCATCCTCAGCGTGGATATAGAAAAAGATGTATGGGACTACCTGATAAGGGCTCTCAAAGATGTCACCAGTTTTCCTGGCAATGAGAACGAAGACCCCGGTACAGCTTATAAAGCTTTCAAGGATTTTGATCACCCCGTTGCCGGAAAAACAGGTACTGCCGAAACAAGCCAGGGTAAACCCCATTCATGGTTCATAGGCTTCTCTCCAGTTAAAAATCCCGAAGTTGCCATAGTAGTCCTGATAGAGAAAGGAGGCTACGGTTCAGAAATGGCGGCTCCTATTGCTCGCCGGATGCTCGACCTGTATTTTAAACTCAAATCTCACTGAACCTCTATCTTACCCTCAAAGATAATCTCCATGACTTTTTGGGAGAAAAAGGCTAATTTGTAATGTTACTTAAATGCTCATTTAAAACAGCTCGATTAGAATCGATACGGCGAGAGGTGATGACAGAGTGGATAAAAAGAAAAGAGTCGGGAATCCTAGAATAGCTTCTCAAATAGAGTTGCTCAAGATGGTGAAAGAAGGGAACAAGGAGGCTTTGGAAGAGTTCAAGAAGAGGTTGATGATGGAAAAATTGGGAAAGAAGGAAACAGATGATGAAAGGTCTGATTGAGTTCAACGATTATTCTTTGATCGTGGAGAACATCGATGTCCTTTCAAACATAAATCTATCTTTCGAAGAAGGTAAAGTGATTCTCATATACGGTCCTAGAGGCTCTGGAAAATCAACTCTTTTGAGGTCATTGGTTAGGTTAAACGAGGAGATCTATTATTCTATTGTAGAAAAGGGGGAAATCTTTTTCAATGGAAAAAACTTAAGGGATTTCGATGTGAAGTTTCTGAGAAAGCAGATCACGTACGTCGATACTTCCTTTCTGGAGGCAATGGATGAGCTCTCCTTCAAAGGCTTTGTGGAACTCGGGTTTAGAGGTAACGATTTCTCTCTGGAAGATTTTTCGAAAGAACTGGATGATTTCGAGATATTGAGGAATTTGGATAAAGGTTTGAATACTCCCCTCAAGTGTTTCTATCCCGCCGATAAGATCATGCTTCTTCTTTTTTTCCTCTCCGTTAAATCCCCTCAGGTGATCCTCATAGACAGCATTTTAGACCACCTTGACGATGAGAATTTGGAGCGTGTATCCAGAAAGCTGAAAACATTGAGTTGTAAAAGTACGATGATCATCAGTACAAGATTTCATCAGAGATTCCTACCTATAGCAGATTTGCTGGTTGTCATAAGAGATGGTAAAATTGAATATGAAGGTGTACCCGAATTCTTCGTTCTAGAGGGGTGAGATTTTTTGGAAGTTTTGACCGTCACTTTAAATCCCGCGTTGGATAGAGAAATATACATCGACAACTTTGAACTCAACAAACTTCATAGGTTGCGAAGCCTTGAGAGAACAAAGATGTCCCCAGGTGGAAAGGGGATAAACGTTTCGATAGCTCTCGCAAAATTGGGGATTCCTTCAATAGCTATGGGTATATTAGGAGGATACGTTGGAAAGGTTGTTCTAGAGGAGTTAAGAAAGATCGATAAGCGAATAACAACGAACTTCGTTCACATAGATGGTGAAACGCGAGAGAACATAGCCATTATCGATGAAGTTAATGACACTATAACAGAGATAAATGGACCTGGGCCAGTTGTATCGCAAGAGGATATCGATCATTTCTTAAGGAGATATAAAATGTCTCTCTCAAGAACAAATTGTGTTGTCATATCAGGAAGCATTCCTATAGGTGTTGATGAAGGGATATATGCTCAGCTTTCTGGAATGGCAAAGGAAAGGAATGTATGTATTTTCATGGAAGCCACTAACGCACTCCTCACCAAAGCGATCAAGCAGAATTGCCCAGACGTGGTTAAACCCGATTTGAGAGGGGAACAGATTGTTTTGGATCAAAAGTTGGAGGAGTTTGAAGATTACGTTGAAGCAGCTGAGGAAATAGTCAATTACGGAGCGAGGCTTGCGGTTCTTTCGTACAAGATAAAGAACGATATAGTGGCCACTAAAGAAGGGATCTGGCTTATATCCATGACGGTTCCCTTGGAAGAGTCGCACCTTCTCGGATCGGGGGATGCTTACGTTGCGGGTATGGTATACCATGCTCTCAGGAAAAAATGGGATCTTCTGGAAATGGCAAAATTTGGGTTCTCTGCTGCAGTGGCTGTAACCAGGAAGAAATCCAAGGAAATGCCTTCTATAGAAGATATTGAAGCAGAAAGAGATTCTTTCACTGTGGAAAGGGTGAAATGAAGTGAGAGTGAAAGATATGATGGTTTATGATATATCGGCTGTTTTTGAAGATGAAACTGTGGAGAGGGTGATCCATATACTATCAAGGCAATCTGTATCGGGGATACCAGTGGTTGACGATAACATGAAGGTGGTGGGATTCATAAGTGAAAATGACATCATAAAAGCCGCCGTACCCAGCTATTTCATGCTACTTCAATCCGCTTCGTTCATACCCGATACGAATCAACTAATAAAGAATCTCTCCAGGATAAAGGACAAACCCATAAGTGATGTCATGAGCAAACCTCCCATAACGGTTAATGAAGATGATCCGTTGATAACTGCTGCGGATCTTCTAATAAGGCACGGATTGAAAACTTTGCCGGTCATAGATAAGAATTCTCAACTCGTAGGTATTATAAGAAGAATAGACGTTCTGCGGGGTGTTTTCGAGGGGAAGGAAGAGTTATGACAAAAGTCAGGATACTCACATTCGGATGCAAAGTGAACCAGTATGAGAGCGAACTCATGGCGGAGTTGCTCGAAAAAGAGGGATTCCTGGTCGTTCCTGATGGTATAGAAGCTGATGTATATATCGTTAACACATGTGCTGTAACCAGAGAGGCTGAAAGGAAATTCAAACAGACTCTCAGAAGGATAAGAAGAGAGCATAAATCTTCGGAAATAATAGTAACAGGTTGTTACGTTCAACTGAAACCGGAAGAAGCAAAAAGATTGGAAGCTGATATGATACTTGGCATAAGGGAGAAGAAGAATATTTCAAAGTATATACACCTTCTGAATGGGAAGAGGATTGTTAAGATATCCGATGTCAATGAAGAAAAAGTCTTGACAGAAAGAGTGAGGGGAAGCATAGAGGAGAGGACCAGAGCTTACATAAAGGTTGAAGATGGATGCGATAGGAGTTGTACGTATTGCGCCATAAGACTGGCTCGAGGAACGAAAATAAGAAGTAAGCCGCCAAAACTGGTTGTGGAGGAAGTTGAAGGTTTAATAAGAAGAGGATACAGAGAAATCGTGATAACCGGTGTGAATGTAGGACGTTACGGAATAGACATCGGAGAGAATCTGGCAAGTCTTTTAAGGAAGCTTTTAAAATTGGAGGGGGATTACAGGATAAGACTCAGTTCAATGAATGTTGAGGACGTTAATGACGATTTGATAGACCTCTTTCAAAGTGAAAAACTGTGTCCTCATCTTCATTTATCGCTTCAGAGTGGCTCTAACAGAATCCTCAAGCTCATGGGAAGGAGATACACAACAGAACAATATCTGAAAACCGTTGAAAGATTGAGAAAGATAGATCCATTGTTTTCTATAACAACTGATATTATCGTGGGATTTCCCAGCGAGAGAGATGAGGATTTTGAAGAAACTCTCGCAATCGTGAAGAAGGTTCTTTTCACAAAAGTACATGCTTTTAGATTTTCTGCAAGGGATGGAACACCCGCTTCAAGGATGGATGGTCAGATACCGGGGAATGTGAAAAAAGAGAGATTGGAAAAATTACTGGAACTAGCAAAGATTACCAGTAGAGAATACAAAAGAAGAGGAATTGGAATGGTCAGACGAGTCCTCGTTGAGAGAAGTATCGGCGGTATATCCAG
>QNAV01000005.1:0-16502 GCA_003641585.1 Thermotoga sp.
AAATTTTCCATATTCATACCCCCTGTTCCAATTCTTTATAGAGAGGAAATGCCTCACAAAGTTCTCTGACCCTTTTCCTGATCCTATTTTGCACATCTTCCGGGACATTTCCTTCATCGTCCTCTATAGCTTCGACTACGGTGGCTATCATATCGGCTATCTCCTCCATCTCCCTTTTTCCCATACCTCTCGTTGTGACAGCTGGTGTTCCTATTCTGATGCCACTCGCCACGAAAGGAGATCTCGTTTCATTTGGTATTGTGTTTTTGTTCACCGTTATACCACATGATTCCAATGCTCTCTCCGCAGCCTTTCCCGTCACATTCATAGAGGTGAGATCCACCAGGAAAAGATGGGTATCCGTTCCTCCCGATACTATCTTGAAACCTCTTTTTTCAAGCTCTTTAGCCAAATGCTTTGCGTTTTCAACGATCCTTCTTTGATAATTTTTGAACTCCTCACTCATGGCTTCTTTGAAACACACAGCTTTTGCTGCTATGACGTGCATTAGAGGGCCTCCCTGAGTTCCTGGAAATACACTCTTGTTTATCTCCCGGTATACATCCCTGTGATTTGTGATTATGAAACCACCCCTTGGACCTCTGAGAGTCTTGTGAGTGGTCGAGGTTACAACATGAGCGTGTTCTGAAGGATTTGGGTAGATTCCAGCGGCCACGAGTCCTGCAAAATGTGCCATATCCACCATGAGGTAGGCGGACACCTCATCAGCTATCTCTCTGAACTTTTTGAAATCTATTATCCTCGAATACGCACTCCCACCTGCGATTATTATCTTAGGCTTGTGTTCAAGTGCAAGCTTTCTGACTTCATCGTAGTCTATCAATCCGGTTTCAGGATTTACACCATATTGAACGACTTTGAAGAGTTTCCCCGAAAAGTTCACGGATGCTCCATGTGTCAAGTGCCCCCCGTGAGTTAGAGACATTCCCATTATGGTATCTCCAGGAGATGCGAGTGCCAGGTAAACCGCCATGTTCGCCTGAGATCCAGAGTGCGGTTGAACGTTGGCATATTCAGTGTTAAAAAGCTTTTTAGCTCTATCCCTTGCAAGTTGTTCCGCTTTATCCACCCATTCACACCCTCCGTAGTACCTCCTCTTTGGGTAACCTTCCGCATACTTGTTTGTCAGGACACTCCCCATCGTTTCTATAACAGCAAGGGAAGTGAAGTTTTCAGATGCGATAAGCTCTAAAGTGTATCTTTCTCTTTCAAGTTCTCCAACGAGTACCTCGTATATCTCCGGGTCCACTTTCTTAACATGTTCCCACATGGGACACCCTCCTCACTCCAGAGTGTATTCGAATCCATCGGGTGTATCCTTGACTTTTACGCCTATCCTTTCAAGCTCTTCCCTGATTTCGTCAGATAGATCGAACCTTTTCTCTTCTCTGAGGATTCTTCTAACGTTCAAAAGGATCGTCAGTATTTTTTCCGTCTTCTCTTCAACCCTTCTTTCCCTTTCAAGATCGAAAAGGCCAAGGATGGGTCCGAATTCCCTTCTCACCAAATGATAAGCTTTCAAAGCTTTCTCTTCATCTCCATCATCCATGGCTTTGTTCATCTCTCTTATAAGATCGAAGATCAACGCTATCGCACCGGGGGTGTTGAAATCCTCATCCATCACTTCTACGAATCTCTCCACGAAAGATTCCTGCCAGGGATCCCTCTTCGGTATCGGCACTTCCTCGAAACGCCTTTCGAACCTTTCAATGGACTCCCAAACCCTTTTTACAGATCTGTAGCTCTCCTTCAAGGATTCCTCGGAGAATTCCACGGGACTTCTGTAGTGTTTCGAAAGAAAGAAATATCTCAACGAATCCCTTCCGAACCTTCTGACCGCCTCTCTCACATTCACTATGTTCCCGACAGATTTACTCATCTTATCTCCCAAGATTCGAACCAAACCGTTGTGCATCCAGTATTTGGTGAAAGTCTTCCCCGTTATGGCTTCAGATTGAGCTTTTTCATTTTCATGGTGTGGAAATATGAGATCTTCCCCTCCCGCGTGTATATCAAAAGATTCCCCCAGAAGCGACATAGACATTGCAGAGCACTCTATGTGCCATCCCGGCCTTCCTCTTCCCCAGGGAGAATCCCACCAAGGCTCCCCAGGCTTTGCAGATTTCCAAAGGGCAAAGTCCAGGGGGTATCTTTTCTTTTCACTCACCTCTACTCTGGCCCCTGCCATCATGTCTTCTATACTTCTCTTTGAAAGTTCACCGTATTTTTTGTACTTCCTGACATCGAAGTAGACATCCCCATCAGCAACGTAAGCGAAACCTTTTTCTATCAGTTTGTGGATGAGATCTATGATTTCCTTTATATAGTCGCTGGTTTTGGGGTGAAAATTGGCTGGCCTTATTCCCAGAGCGTGAGAATCTCTCCAGTACTCATTTATGAAAGTTTCCGAAACGTCTTTAAATCCCACGTTCATTTCGTTCGCTTTCTTGATTATCTTGTCGTCGATGTCTGTGAAATTCTGGACCATGATCACCTTATAACCCCGATATTCCAGATACCTTCTGAAAACATCGAAAACTATCGCTGGACGAGCGTTACCAACGTGTATAAAGCCATAAACAGTCGGGCCGCACACGTACATCTTAACCTTATTCTCCTCAAGTGGCACGAAATCTTCCTTTTTACCCGTCAAGGTGTTGTAGATCCTTATCATTCTGTTTTGACGTGACCTCCTTTCAAAAGGACGTTCAGGATTTTCAGTACCTCTTCTTCTGGTAAATCGTAATATGAAGAAACGAACGTTATTATGGAGTCTTTTCTCTTAAGGATCCTTGAAAGGAACGTTATTATCTCACCTGTTTCCACGGGCTTTTTCAATTCTTTTCTTTCCTTTTCTTCAATTTCATAAAGCCATTCGTACCCAAGCATCCCCTCAAAATCCACCCTTAAACACTCGGATTTTGATGGCTTGAGATCGAATTCTGAAAGCTCTAAGGAAACCGGTACTTTCCACTTCTTCGATGCTTCCTTCAAAACGCTTCCTATCTCTAAGCTTCCTTCCTTCCCTTCCATTTTCCTGAGGAGTAGCCTGGTTTTGCAGAGTACCCTCTCTCCCGCAAAATCTGTTATCTCTTTAGAAGGTGATATATAGGATCTGACGGCATCTTCAACGCTCTTCACAATCCATTCTACTTCCTCTTCATCAACTTTATCCGGTGTATCATCACTTGTGTGATAGAACCTATCCGGCCAATGTCCAATGTGAATAGCTGGAACCATCTCATGTACGAAAGGAACGTGATCTGATCCCGCTCTGAACGTCACTGAGAAGAATCTCTTAATAGGAACTCCTCTCACGCTGGGAACATTCTTTTCTAGGTAATACCACAGAATCTCCGTGAAAGTTGGATCGAGTGGTGGGGGAGGTTCTACAAGAAGCAGACTCGAAAACGTCTTTTCCTGATCCTCACCAACCATATCTAAGTTCACAACCACATCGAAGGAAGGTCTCTTGTTGAATATGTAGGGGACACTTCCTGAGAATTCTGGAACGAGTAGAAAGGTTAAATCCGCTTTTGGTGGGTTCTTAGCGAATCTTTCAGCGAGTTTCAAGGCAGCGTAGACACCGGATGCGTTATCGTTAGAACCAGGGTTTGGATGGCATATATGGGCGATGAAACATATTTTTGGTCCATTCCCTTTCAACTTTGCTTCTAGAACCTTGATAGGATTTTTTCCAACCTCAGCATCTATGTAACATCCTATTCTCACACCCTCACTCTTTTTTAGAAGGTTCTTCAAGAGTTTGTATTGGTTGTAGCTGAGGGAAAATCCCTTTGGCTTGTACCCCAAGCTCCTTTCATTTCTGGGAAGGCTAAGATAATTCACAGTATCTTTCAAGTTCTCTGGCGTTCTTCCTATTTCCTCGCTCTCTTCCCTCATGTAATAAACTAAAAGGCATTTTGCACCTTTTTCAGCGATCAATTTTTCGAACTTGTCTCGCACGTTTCCTTCTGCAAGGACAGCTTTCCCTCTCAAATCTTCATCATCTTCGCTTTTTAGCTCGTACTCTTCAAAACCTTCCGTCGAATGACTTCCAACAAGAAGGGATGTTCTACATGCTTTGAAAGAAGATAGAAGTTTCTTCTCTGGCTCCAACAGCCACAGCTCGGAATCTCTGGCATCCCAAGATAGAGGTACCTCGAAATTCTCGTATCTTCTGCCGGTTTCATATTCAAAAACTTTCGTACTGCAGGCTCCCAGCTCATCGAACAACGTTTTTACAAACTCTATCGCCTTCGAAAAGTCCTCACTGCCTGGTATTCTGTGAAATTGAGATATCACCCTAAGTTCTTCCAAATTGATCACCCTTTCGAGATTTTATCACTAGAAACGATCCCGCTGTCAGCGGGATCATTTTTTGTATTTTGCAACTTCTCTCAGGAAATTCCATCTGAATTTCTTATCTTCTTCTCCTTCAACACCTTTAGGTGAGAAACCATCAACAACGCCCACCACACTTCTTCCTTGATCGGTTGTAGCCACTATCACCTGCAACGGATTCGCCGTTGCAGTATATATCCTGCACACCTCCTGAACATTCTTCAACTGATTCAGAATGTTTATGGGATAACCGTCTTTGACGTATAAGACGAAAATGTGTCCTGCTCCAACCCTTTTCGCAGTTTCTATCGCTTTAGAGACGAGCTCCTCATCGTTCCCCTCGTATCTTACAAGACATGGACCACTGGCTTCGTTGAAAGCGAGGCCAAATTTCATGCTAGGATTCGTTGTGACTATGGTTTCGTATATATCCTCCACCGTCTTTATGAAATGAGAATGCCCAAGGATTACGTTAGTACCCTCAGGAATCTCTACGTTGACAACTTCGAATTCCAATTTCATGGAAACACCTCCCCTTAGTTTTTCTTTGGATTTATATTAACATGATGGGATCATCTTTTATGAAAAAATTTCGAAAAGAAAAAGTGGTACCATATCCTCTTGTAAAATAATTGCCGGAGGGATTTAGATGAAGAAGTACATAATAGTTACCGGAGGAGTGATAAGTGGCATAGGAAAAGGTATATTCTCGGCATCCATAGCCTGTCTCATGAAGGAATGCGGGCTCAACGTGAACGTTCTGAAGATAGATCCGTACCTGAACGTGGACGCCGGCACCATGAATCCGAATCAACATGGAGAAGTTTTCGTAACGGACGATGGGTACGAAGCGGATCTTGACCTCGGGCATTACGAGAGGTTTCTTGGAACGAACATGAGTAGAAAGAACAACATGACGGCGGGTCAAGTCTATTTGAACGTCATAGAAAAGGAAAGACAGGGAAAATACCTTGGTTCCACCGTCCAGATAGTTCCGCACCTTACAGGTGAGATAAAAACAAGGATAAAGGAGATGGAAGGAGATCTTTTGGTAGTTGAGATAGGAGGAACGGTTGGTGATATAGAAGGGGAAGTGTTCCTGGAAGCAGTCAGAGAACTCCAGCTTGAAGAAGGGAAAGAGAATTTTCTTTTCGTGCATGTAACGTACGTTCCATACTTGAAAACCACCAACGAATTCAAAACTAAGCCCACACAACAGTCGGTTCAACAGCTGAGAAAGATTGGGATAAATCCGGATATGATCGTTGTAAGAAGCGAATTTCCCATCGATGTGAGCAGTCTCAACAAGGTCGCTCTGTTTGGGGGGGTTCCAAAGAGTATGGTCATAAATCTTCCAGATACGAAGAACGTTTACGAGATACCAGAAATACTGTACAATCTGGAAGTTCACAAGAAGGTAGCCAGGAAACTTCGCTTTGACATAAACGACTCAAAGTTCAAATGGTCCTACCCCAAGGTCTTCAAACCCTATAGGATCGCCCTCGTTGGGAAATATTTGGGAACAGATGATGCGTACAAGAGCATCATCGAATCCGTGTTTCTCACCGGCGTTGAGAGGCCCACGGTTATAGATTCACAGATGCTGGAGGAGTCCACAGATTCAGAAGTAGCATCGATTCTGGAAGAGTTCGATGCTTTGATAATACCGGGAGGATTTGGAAAAAGAGGGATAGAGGGTAAAATAAAGGCCATAAAGTTTGCTAGAGAGAAAAAAAAGCCGATACTGGGAATATGCCTTGGAATGCAGCTCATGGTGATTGAATTCGCAAGAAATGTCTGCAACCTTGAGAACGCAAATTCAACGGAATTCGATCCCGGAACACCTCATCCAGTTATAGACCTCATGGAAGAGCAGAAAAAGATTTTAAAACTTGGAGGGACCATGCGCCTCGGAGCTCAGAGGATAGAAATAGTTCCCGATACCCTTCTTTGGAGAATTTATGGTGAGAGTGAAGTATCCGAAAGACATAGACACAGGTACGAAGTGAATTTCGATAGCTATCCCTATATGTTCAAAAGGCCGAATGAGAAAGGGTACAAATTGATAGTCTCTGCAAGATCTCAATTCGTCGAAGCTGTTGAACTTGAGGATCATCCGTTTTTCCTTGGAATACAGTTTCATCCCGAGTATAAGAGCAAGGTGGGAGCACCCCATCCGATATTCAAAGCCTTCGTGGATGCAATTGGAGGGAACGAAAATGCAGGATTACCACGTTCATAGTGAATTTTCATACGACTCAAATTCCAGGATCCAAGATATTTTGGTATATTCGATGAAAAGGAAGATAAAATATCTGGCCATAACGGATCACATGGAGTACCGAGATGGGAATCTAGAGAAAGGCTTTGATGTGAAGGAGTATGTGAATACTTTGAGAAAATATGGTGTAACGGTTGGTGTTGAACTCGGTTGGGATGGAGTGGGAAAGATAGAATTGAAAAATGATTTTGACTTCGTAACCCTGGCAGTTCACAGAATGGATGAACCGTGTGTTCCAGAGAGATGTTATCCAAACTATTTAAAAAGGATACTGAAAGTTATTAAGGATTTCCCGCACTTTCACATCTTAGCCCATCTGGATTTCCCGAGAAGATACACGAACGAACCTTTTTTAAAGTATTGTGAGAAGGAAATAGAGGAAATTCTGGAATTTCTCATAAAACACGAAAAAGTTCTTGAAGTGAATTGTGATCCCATCAAAAAGCAGGGAGAACCAAATCCATCTTTCGATATTCTCAAAATGTATTTCGATATGGGAGGAAGGCTAATCGCACTGGGATCGGATGCCCATCATGCAGAGAAGGTTGGAGAAGGTATCTGGGAAGTCATCGATCGTTTGAGATACTTTGAAACCGTCGAGCTGGCAATCTTCAACAAGGGAACTTTACATACCCTAACTCTTAGGAAGGGGTAGAACGTGTTCCTTTTGTCCCTTTTGATAACTCTATCTGCGGTACCATTTTTTGCATATGTGGCAAAAAAGATGGGATTTGTAGATATCCCCGATGGCGTTCTCAAAATCCACGAGAGGGTGATTCCATATCTCGGTGGTTTGGGAATGTTCCTTGGAGCTTTACCTGTCTTATGGAAAGATTCCTTCTCACTTGTCATTGTTTCACTCACTGTCAGTCTGGGTCTTTTGGATGATATCTTCAGGCTGAATCCATTTCTTAGACTATCAGTGGAGATTGTACTTTCCTCCGCGATAGTCTGGAGATTCGTTGGTTTTGAGAATCCTTTTTACTCATTCGTTCTGGTTGTAGGATTCACAGGCCTTTTGAACGCCGTCAATATGATAGATGGACTGGACGGAATATGTGCAGGATCCGTTGGGATAGCCTCCCTTTTCTTTTTCTTCCTTTCTCTGGATAATTTTTCAAAAGACCTATCACTCACCACAGTTGCTGTATGCCTTGGATTCCTGTTATATAACTTTCCACCAGCGAAGGTTTTCATGGGAGATGCGGGAAGCTATCTTTTAGGAATGTTACTTTCGCTGAACTTCGCTGCGAACAACAGAGTATTTCAATTTGAAAGGTTCCTCCCCTCAGTCCTCATAGTATGGTTTTTCGCTCTCGATCTTGGAGCAAGTTTTTTGAGAAGGATAAAAAGTGGACAATCACCTTTTGAGGGAGATAGGGATCATTTCTATGATAAGATATTCAGAAGGATAAAAGGTGATGTTTTGAAAAGAAAAAGAATGACAGCACTTTTAACCTACATAACTGTTTTACCTTTTCCACTTCTAGGAATACTGGGCAAAAGTAATTTAACGAGTTTAATAATTGCTTTGGTACTGGCTTTGACATACAGCATCCTCCTTGTAAAAACCCTGAACCTATTTGATTACGATGAGAGGAGGTAGCGGAATGAGCAGATTTGAGGAAATATTACTTCACATAACGGTAGTCGTGGTTGCACTCTTTGCTCATAAAAGACTAACTTACGAATTCAGCGTTCCAAAGTATGCGATACTCTCTCTCATGATATCGATCTTGTTTTTCTATCTCATCTTCAAATGGTTGAGAAAGAAGGAAATAAAGATATATTTCAACATGGCACACGTTGGATGGTTCCTGTTTTCTCTATCCGCTTTTCTCTCCACAATAAACGTCTACAGAGATAATCCCTCATATTTCAGATACTCCATAGACATAGCTCTCTTCATCCTTCTGAATTTCTTTGTATCCGTCTACATATCCAACACTTTCAGAACAAAAGCTTCGATCACTCGATTTCTTCTAACAATATTAGGAACAGGTACTTTCGTGGCGTTTGATGCGATACTCAATTTCTACAAAGGATACGATATCTTTCTGGGGAGAGTGGGGGCACCCTTTTCAAGAGCTGCTATAAAAGCAACCGTTGGGAATCCCATCTTCGTTGCTGATTACATGGGAATGCTTCTTCCCATAGCTGTCTACTTCATACTAAGCTACGATTTTGGATGGAAAGAAAGGTCCTACATGAAAATTGTTCTGATAAAAACCTTCTCCATGATCTCGTTTCTCTTGATGCTTATAACCGTCATCATAGCCCAGACAAGATCTGAATACATGTCTGTGTTTCTTTCCTTCGTCTTGTTCTTCGTCTTTTACCAGGTGTACAGGAGAAAGAACAAACTTGTGGATGAGGCTGAAGAAAGTCTAAAGAAGAAATATCCAGATTACGCAAAAAAGCTTTCCAGATTGAAAGTCCTCTTCTCAAGTATTCTTATAATCTTCACGGCTCTGTTCATAGTGCTTTACAACACCCCTAATCCTCTAACAGGTGGAGGAAAGATGAGTATAGCAAGAAGAGTCCAAGCTTTTACAAGCGTTTCAAGTTGGGATGAAAGGATGCTGTCATGGCTGTCTTCGGTGTATCAATGGAGAGATCACAAAATACTAGGTACCGGTATAGGAACCTACCAGGTTCTCACCATAAGCTACATGGGAGATATCATAAAGGACCATCCAAGATTCATCTACGGCTGGAACAACTTCAAAAGAACCCACAACGATTACCTACAAGTGTTAGGAGAGACAGGGATCTTAGGTTTTCTATCGATAATTTTCCTTTTGTCTTCCCTGGTGTATTACCTTTTCAGAGTTATGAAAGATATAAAGGACAGGGATGATGCCCTGCTCTTTTTATCGCTCGCGTTCGGTTTCTCGGTGTTTGCGATGCAGAGCTTCTTCAGCTTTCCTGGACATCTTCTTCCCAATGGATTCGCGGCTCTCTTTCTCGCTTCATCAGCAGTTGGAAGATATTTCGCTGAGGGAAAACCATTTTCTCGGGAGGTAAAAATCAAGGGGAAACTTTTGGTAGTCCTGTGGTTGGTTCTCATGTCTTTAACTCTCACTTCCACCTATCTAAGATGGAACTACTTCGTATCTGAAGTCTATTTCAAAACAGGAAACAGTTCCTATACATTGATAAATAAGATCAGAAATGAACTCAACAAGCTTTCCTCCTATGAAAGAAATTTCAGAAAATCTCTGGAAGATTTACAGAAGATGGAAGGGCAATACTCCTTCTTGAAACCGGAGAACTTCAAGAGAATAGTTACAGAGGAGTTCAAAAAGAAGGGTTTGACCATAAGTGATGAGGAGGTAGAGGCTTTAAGATTGAAAGAGATAGAGACTCAGAGGAGT
Source organism: Thermotoga sp. (assembly GCA_003641585.1). GTDB lineage: Bacteria > Thermotogota > Thermotogae > Thermotogales > Thermotogaceae > 4484-232. The sequence goes on from QNAV01000005.1 coordinate 10,024, forward strand.
AAGATAATGGCAAATCTCGAAAAAGTGGAGAATGTCAGGAAAGAGTTGAGCGATAGGATGTTTGAAGAGTATAAGAAAGCTCTAAATTGCTTCCTCAAATGCTTGAATCTCAACCACACTTATGGGAAATCCTATTTTTACCTGGCCTCTCTTTCCCTTCAGCCCTACAGAATTGAAGAAATCGTTTCTGACCTCATGAATTCTAAGGGAAAAGAGTTCAAAAATAAATTGGAAAAACTCTTAAAACAAGAATATGACGCGTTCCAAAAGATGATCGACGAGCGATACAAGATAAAGGATTTTCTGTTTCTGTCAAAACTCCCTGAAGATGTATTGAAAGAAAAACTGAAGATAGCTGATCTCGTGACGACGCAGGCACTTCTCGATTCTGTAGGTCTTTACAGAACATCTCTTCTGTACTTTAACGAGAGAAACACTTACAAAGCTCTGGCAACGAGATACAACGATCTTCACAAAGTTTCAAAAATACTTTACACACGCTTGCCCGATGAGTTCATAGAGGAGAAGGATCTTTTGAAGGAGAATATCCTGAAGTACTTTGACGAATTTGTAAAATACGCAAAACAAACGATACACAATCTTCCAGGTGCCTGGAACAGGTTCAGAGATTGGAAGAATCCGAACGTAAGAGTTGCCGTGAAGGGTCAAGATATATACAGATACTTCGCTCAGAAAGCTTTCGATGTACAACCTCTCACCGTCCTCGAAAACTATCGTTTCATAAAATGGCTTGCTGAAAACGAAGTATGGGCGTGTGAGATGATGGATAGAGTGGGAGTTTGGGGAGTTCCGGACATGGTAATGGATTTTCTTCACGCAGCTTCCTTCAGTTTTTACAAAGCTGGTATGAGGCAGGAAGCATTGAGAATCTATGAAGAGATCCTGAACATTTATAGGAATACGGAGAGAAGGATCTTAAAAGAGAGAAGTGAATGGTTAGACAAAGCTTCAAAATCGTTTGAATACGCCCTGGAAAGGGTTTCTGAGGATCTGAAAAGTGTTTTGAGGGAACGGGGCTTAAGCAGTGAAACTTTGAACATATACATCTCGAAATTCAAATCCCTGTTCTCCGATATGGTGAAAGAATTCGCTTCATACAACTGGCTCGAACTCGTGGCAAAGGAAATGAGAGCTCTTATAAACGAAAAGAGAAGTATCAGATACGATCCTTGGAGGAATATATTGGAAAACAAGCTGAAAGCGTATCAGGAGGTTTTGAAGGGTCTAGATGAAGAAGCAAAGGGAGAAGTGCTCAATTTGTTGAGAAAGGAACTCTCTCAGGACACCGTTTTGAACATATTCGAAAGATATCTCAGGTTCGACGCACATTACAAGCTCGTTCTCAACGATTTTGACTACATGAGGAGCACCGTTGTGAAAATCTATGAAAAAGCTTCAGGAGAGGATTGGCCCTATATATTGAGAGATTGGGAGAAGGATCTGATACTCGATAAACCAGCGAAAACGAAAGAAGAAGTTTTGAAGGATCTGGAAAGGTTGAAAGAATTGATACTTTCCGAAAAAACAGAACTCGAGTGAAAGGGGGGAGATTATGGGAAACGCATTGGTCGTTAGTCTCGTTATAGCATCGGCTTTCATAGCCGGTGTGGTTTTAATGAATTACCTTGCAAGAAATCTACCTTACGAAGAACCCCCAGCAGTTTGCATGGAGAAGCTCGATGTTCCTGTCGATCTTTTCCTGGATATGGATCGAGATGGATCGCCCGAGCATTTCTATCTGTTTTCTGGAAAGAAAAACGAAATCAAGATCGTATTTGAGGGAGATGTGATCGACAGAATACCGGCACTTTCCGATAAATGTGAAGTGTTTTTGGTAAAAGATGACGTTCCAAGGGTATATATAAAACTCTCTGATGAAAAGACAGAACACGTTATATTCTGGAAGCCTGGTAAACATCTTTTGAAAGTCGAGTTCTACGCAGATGATCTGAAGTGGACTACCCCCTCAGCCTTGGAGATAACATTCCAAGGTAGAAGATACTCTTATCTCTTACTCAATGAACCACCATTCTTCACACCGGAATCAACTGAAACCATCGAATTCCTGATGAAAGAGTATAAATGAATGCGGGTGCCATGCACCCGCATGGATCAATGATCGCTTTTGGAAGTGAAGTTGAAATCTTCTACTTTAATGTATGGAGCAATTATTGGAGTATATTCCGTGGCAACAGCTGAACACTCTTTAGAGATACCAGAAATGTTATTTGTCATATCAAAAAATCCGATGTTGAACCTCATGTTCTTCACAGGCTTTGTGACTTCTCCCTTTTCTATCAGGAAAGTGCCGTCACGGGTCATACCTGTGAAGACTGCGTTCATAGGATCTACTAAGTTAACGTAATGAAATCTGGTGATCCAAAGACCTCTATCCACACTCCTCAAAAGATCTTCCAATGAGGTTTCACCCGGTTCTATCACGAGATTGAAGGGATACGGCACATCCAAATTGTCAAGCGTTATGGTGTGAGGAGTTGGTTTTTTCGAAAACTTCAGAGCTGTTCCGTAAGCGTACATCAAATTCTTGAAAACCCCTTTTTCCACTATCGGAAAACTCTCTCTCTTCATTCCACACATATCAAAAACCAGAGGAATCTGCCCTGGATAGTTCGGATCGTCCACGATGTTCAGATCGTCTGGACCTATTTTCTTTCCAAGAAATCTAATGGAAGGACTGGTTTTGGTCTCATGATAGTAACCGTTTGCTGCAAAATGAGTGAAGTATTGTACGATCTCTGAAACAGCTTCCGGTGACAGTATAACTGTGTACTTTCCCGGATCTATATCAACCGGTTTTCTTGACCTTTTAGCTGTTTCTACCGCTTTCTTCACCTTTTCCTCCCAATCCAGTTCTTTCAAATCCCAGGATGATCCCGATGTGTAACCCGATCCATCCTCACACATCACAACGGTGTTAAATGAAGAACTAGAAACGCATGTGTAAAGGTATAAACCATTCGAAGACATCACACAGAACTCGTCCAAGGAAGTTTCGATGTATCCGTAAACATCTGTTCCTTCCGCCAGTTTCACTATCCCATCGAATATCTTCGCTCTATCCTCAGATGTTGCTTTTTTCACGGATTCTGCCACTTTTTCATAAGGGTAATCCATCCTGGGCGATGGCAATCTGAATTTGTAGCCGAGCTCTTCTGTGTTTTTAAGAATCTCTTCGAGATTCTCTCTGAGTCTCTCGAGAGAGCTTGTTGAAAGGTCGTTAGTTGTACCAACTGCTATCTTGTTATCTTTGGTGACAAGAACGGTGAGTGTTATTTCCTCCTCATAGACGTTCTGATGGATTCTCGATTTCGAAAACCTCGTCAGTCCAGAGGTTTTCTCCCAGGCATTTGCCAGAAACTCCAAACCAGCGAATTTCTCATTCAAAATTCTGAGTAACCCTCTATAGAAGTTTTCTCCTCTCATTTTGCAACCCCCACTTTCACCTTTCTGAATCTTGCAGGAGACGCACCATGTCCCACATGCATAACCTGAATCGGTTGTCCTTTTCCACAATTTGGAATTCCCCAAACCCTCCAGTACTTCTCGTTAGCTATTCCATCACATGAATTCCAAAATTCGACAGTTGTGCCATAATAAACGGGATTCCTGAAAATCCTTCCTGTCAATCTTCCTCCCTTTATCTCGTATGCTATTTCCGTAGCGAATTGGAAATTGACTCTCATATCGTCTATTGACCAGCTCTTGTTGGTTTCAAGAAGGAATCCGTAGTCTATTCCTGATATCAGATCATCCAGCGTCATATTCCCAGGTAGAAGGTTTATGTTCGTCATCCTGACTATGGGTATCCTGTTCCAGCTGGAGGCTCTACCTGCCCCATTAGATCTGAGACCCAGTTTAGCGGCGCTCTCTCTATCCATGAGATATCCTACAAAGACTCCCTCCTTAACAATGAAACTCTTCTGAGCTTTGACTCCCTCGTCATCGTAGCCAAAACTTCCAAGGCCACCTTCCACTGTTGCATCAGCCACTATGTTCACTATTTCACTCCCGTATTTGAGCTTTCCGAGCTTGTCAGGTGTCAAGAAACTTCCTCCAGCAAAGCTTATCTCAGAACCGAAAACTCTGTCGAGCTCTGAGGGATGACCACAAGATTCATGTATTTGAAGAGCGAGTTGAGATCCTCCTATGATGATATCGTACTCTCCTGGTTTTATTTCCGGGGCTGAAAGAAGTGATACCGCTTCTTGCGCAGTCTCTTCTGCTTTTCCTATGAGATCCATACTCTCTATGAATTCCCATCCTCTGGTAGCGAAATCTCCTCCAAAACTGCTCGGATACGATCTTTTCTGGAATCCTTCTTTTCCTGCAGAGAACGCCTCTATTCCTCCTCCGGAAATTACTATCTCCTGCTCTATCACGGATCCATCTGTATTCAAGAAAAGTTTTTGAATTTTCCTAAAACGTAGACTACCATTGGCTTTGACGATTCCCCTGACTTCCTTCATCTTCATCACAGCTTCTTTTAGAAGCTCAACCTTTTCTTTTTTAGAAATCTCGAATGGATCTTTTTCATACCGTGTTTTGTAAGAATCAATATAAGGTGGTTCTTCTGCTACTCTGCCTTCTCCTTTTCTTCTAGAGGATGTTTCAGCTATATCCAGAGCGAGCTTTGCCGATTTTAGTATGCTGTCTTTGGACAATCTATCTGTGGAGGAAAAGCCCCATCCTCCGCTTTTCAGAACTCTGATTCCTACTCCTTGATTTTCACCGAAGGTATGAGTTCTCAAATACCCATTTTCATTGACAACTTCTTCTTCAATATGTCTTTCGTACCTCACATCCGCATAATCGACTTTTTCCTTCCTCAGAAAATCGATCACTTCCTCCAATATCTCCCTCACAGAGACACCTCCTTTCATCCCTTGTTTCCCCACCAGAACCTTCTTTCCGCAATTTCATCCATATGTTTCCTTGAAAGACGATCCATATCTCTGAGATAATTCTTATACCTTCTTGCTTTCAATTTTTCCATCATTCTTCTCTCCATTCTCTTTTCCTTGTAGATGTCCAAAAGCTCTTCTTCCCTTTTTCTCAGGGATTCTATCTTTTTTAAAATTTCCTTTTCACGCTCTTCCCATAAATAGAGCTCGATTTGATGCTCTTTTATTTTCTCGCCAGATAGTCCCTCTTTCAGAGCATTTAAAAAACTCTCAGCTTTTTCTCTGAACGTTTTTCTTGTCACACTTAATTCCTTTTCCATCAAGAGTATTTGATTTCTGATATCGAAGATCTCATGTTTAAGTAAGTTCTCCTCCCTTTTTCTCAAATTCAGAATTTTCCCCAATCTGAATTTGAAAACGACGATCACCACCTGTTTTATTTTCGAAATTATGTGTTAGAATAATAAAAGCGAATTCGATTAAGGCCATTTCGATTTTATCAAATTTGAAGGGAGAAAGTGTGTTGGTGTTTACAAAAGAGGAATTGATGGAGATCGTTAAAGATAGGGTTGAAAAGTGTACAGCATGTCCCCTTCACATGTCGAGAACGAACGCTGTCGTTGGTGAAGGAAGCCTGGACAGCTTGATCGTGTTCGTTGGAGAGGGACCTGGAGAGGAAGAGGATAAAACGGGAAGGCCTTTTGTTGGGAGAGCTGGGCAACTTCTCACAAAATTGCTGGAGGAGGTGGGATTGAAAAGAGAAGAGGTCTATATATGTAATGTTGTGAAGTGTCGACCTCCAAACAATCGAACACCTAAGAAGGAGGAACAAATGATGTGTGCTCATTTTCTTTATGCACAAATAGAGATAATAAACCCCAAGGTTATAGTCGCATTAGGAGGAACTGCACTTTCATTTTTCTTGGAGAAAAACGTATCGATAAGTTCGTATAGAGGAAGAGAAATCCCATGGATCGGGAGGAAGATACTTTTTCCAACCTTTCATCCAAGTTATCTTCTGAGGGCGGGAACACGGAAGGATCTCTACAAAGTCATGATCGAGGATTTGAAAAAAGTGAAAGAAATCGCTAAGAGGAAATCCTAAGAAAGGAGGTTTTGCGAATGCCAAGAGGAAGAAAGAAGAGCCTCACTCCAGCTCTTGAGGATTATTTGGCCGTGATCTACGAAATCCAGCAAAAGCAACCTGCAGCGCGTGTCAGTACAATAGCAAAGAAAATGGGAGTGAGCCTACCCAGTGTTACCAACGCCGTCAAGAGGTTGGCAGAGCTTGGGTATATAGAATACGAGAAGTACGGTTTGATCGTTTTAACTCAAAAGGGGAAGAGAAAGGCAAGATCCATAAAAGCGACCCAGGAAAGGCTGAAAAATTTCTTCCATTACATAATGGGAATACAACTTCCAGTTGCTGAAAAACTCGCAAGGCATTTTTCACATTTTATGGATACTAAGATAAGAGAGAGAATGAGGAAATTCTACAACGTCATTATAGATTTCGATGAAGACAAAGCGTACAAA
>QNAV01000006.1:0-15716 GCA_003641585.1 Thermotoga sp.
AAGGAGGTAGCAGACAGGATCCTAGCAAGACCCGGTACGAGAAATTTCGGATACATCTCTGCCCTTTCGAAAGTGGTGTGTGACGTTGAGAAACTCTTCGATGTCTCCAGATCACATTTTATTCCTAATCCTCAGGTGGATTCAACGGTTGTGCTGCTTAGAAAGAAGAAAGATGTGGAGGATTTTGAAGCTCTTTCCTTCTTTCTAGGAAAGCTCTTTTCAAAAAGGAGGAAGACTGTGAGAAACAATCTCAAAGATCTGTTTGAAAAGGCGGAAACGATCCTCGAAAAATTTGGCATAGATCCTATGAAGAGACCCGAAAATCTGTCACTGGAAGATATCATCAAGCTTTTTGAGGAGTGGTATTCATGGAGAAGGAACTCTTCGAAAAAGTATTGAATGCGATAGCTGAAGGAATCATAGCCATCGATAAGGAAGGAAAGATAACTTACATGAACAGAAGGGCTTCCCTCATCCTGAACGTTAGGCCAGAAGATGTACTGGGTAAATATGTGGTCGATACCATTCCAAATACACGTCTTCACATTGTTCTTTCAACAGGAGTACCGGAGATAGATAGGATTCAGAATGTTGGAGAAAACGTGATAATAACTTCCAGAATACCTATAAGGGACGCTGAGGGAAACATTATAGGAGCTGTGGCCGTTTTCAGGGATATTACAAGTGTTCAGAAGATGGCGGAAGAGGTCACAAATCTGAAGGAAGTTGAAGCGATGCTTTCTGCGATAATAGATTCGACCAACGATGCCATATCTGTTGCCGATACTGAAGGAAGGATCGTACTTGTCAATAAAGCATATACGAGAATAACAGGTCTTCTTCCAAGTGATGTCATAGGAAAACCAGCAACAGTTGACATCGCAGAGGGAGAAAGTATCCATATGAAGGTTGCAAAGATAAAAAAACCTATATACGGTGCAAAGCTCAAAGTTGGACCTAACAGGAAAGATGTGATTGTTAACGTGACGCCACTTTTCGTGAAAGGAGAGTTCAGAGGGAGCGTTGCCGTGATACACGATGTCTCTGAGATAATCAAGTTAACGCGAGAACTAGAAGAGGCAAAGAGACTCATCAGAAGGATGAGCGCAAGATATACTTTTGAGGATATCGTTGCCGTCAGTGAAAAAATGAAGGTAGCTGTGGAGCAAGCAAAAAAAGTTGCTCGAACTTCAGCGACGGTTCTCCTAATAGGGGAGAGTGGAACAGGTAAGGAACTGTTTGCACACGCGATACACAATGCAAGTGATAGGAGAGGGGGGCCATTCGTCAGTGTCAATTGCTCTGCTATACCTGAAGGAATCATAGAATCAGAACTTTTTGGATACGAAGAGGGTGCTTTCACGGGAGCAAGAAGAGGTGGTAAGAAAGGTTTGATAGAGGAAGCAGATGGTGGAACACTCTTTCTGGATGAGATAGGGAAGATGCCTTTACACGTTCAACCTAAGCTTTTGAGGTTCATGGAGGAGAAAGAATTCATAAGAGTTGGTGGAAGCAATCCCGTGAAGGTCAACGTCAGGATAATAGCGGCAACAAACATGAATCTTAAAGGACTCGTGGATCAGGAGAAATTCCTGCCTGATCTTTACTACAGGATAAACGTTTTCCCAATACACCTGCCTCCTCTCAGGGAGAGGAAGAAGGATATACCACTTCTGACGTTTCATATCATAAGAAAACTCAATCAAGAATATGGAAGATCTGTGGAAGGAATATCTCAAGAAGCATTGAAGATCTTACTGTCTTACGATTGGCCTGGAAACATAAGAGAATTAGAAAACGTCCTCGGAAGAGCTATGATAAACATGGATATGGATGAGAGGATGATAGAACCTCATCATCTGCCACCCCTTGAAATGTCCAAAAAGGGAGAAACTTTTGTGAAAAAAGGTACTTTAAAAGAATTGGTAAAAGAATACGAGAAAAAGATCATAACTATGGCTCTGAAAAGAACCGGGGGAAACAGGATGAAAGCGGCAAAACTCCTAGGAATAGGACTCCGAACACTTTACTACAAGATGGAAAGATTGGGAATAAAATGAGCATCAGAAGGTTCTAAAAACTATGTTATCCCCTTCATTTATCTCTTCGGAGAAAGTAGCCTTTTTACCGTTCTTAAGGATCTCGTAATTTTTGATAGTTCCCAAATCCAGCCTCTTAAGCAGATCAGCCACTATGGGTTTCGACTCCGAGAGTTCCACTGTTATTGGATTGTCCGGTGAAAGCGTCGCATCCTCTTCCAGATACCCTTTAGAATTCTTTACGAAAACTCTCTTTGAAGGAATCATTAATTTCTCGTTGTTGAACGTTACCTCCATAAAAGGCACAAGATTTTTCAGGAGATCCGTGACCGTTGGATGATCGTTCATCTGAGCCGTCAATTCCTCTCCCAGGGGGATTTCATCGTTATCTTGCAGTGTTTTTTCACCTTTCATGAAAACTACGTTACCAACCTTCACTTCTCTTTCCTCACCGTTGAGAATTATCTTAAAACTCCATCCAAGTTTTTTCCTCAAATCCGAGACCAATATCTTCTCAGGAAATTCCAATTTATCCCCATCTTTCAAGGGAATTTCTGGATCACTCACCACTTCGCTGTTCAGTTTCACATCAGGAAAAATCTCCATCGTTTCTCCGCCTACGTTAACTCTTATCGGTTCGATCACATCTTTCAATTTCAGCACATTTACACTTTCACTCCTCTTGATCTCGATCTTATCCCCGTCTTTCACAATAGCATCGAAATCTTTTTTTTCACCGTTCACACGTATTTCCAACGATCCCTTAACCTTTTTAACCAGGGGTTTAGCGTTGACTTCCAAGATCACAGTACTCTCATTCACTATCTCGGAGAAGGAATATCCAGCTTGGAGTAGCACCTGCATAACGCTGTAGCGACCGTTCAATCCCATGAGTTTGATGGGAACACCGTTCACACTTACCCTTGAGAAAACAGCTCCCATGTTTTTGAAAGCAGTGTATGCTATGCCAACTGGCGTTACAAACTCGCTTCCTTTGAGAATGCCTGTCATATCATCTACACACTCTGTGTTCTCTATGCTCTTTAAAGAAACTCTCTCCTCTGGCAATTCGAGTTTCTCCGCTAATTTCTCGATAAAGGTCGGGACCTTAGCCCCTCCTCCTATAACCATCACCGCTTTCGGTGGTCTACCGTTCAATTCAAGAATTTTTTGTGCTATTTCCGAAGTTATGCTGTCGATAACGGGCGCGATGGTATCCATGATTTCCTCTCTGTTCAAAACCACCTCTCTGTCGAGGACGTTTTTTATCCTGAAAACATTCCCTTCTCTCAAGGATCTCTTCACAACCTCAGCGTTTTTGAAATCCAGCAGAAATTCCTGGGCTATAGCTTCCGTTATCTCATCTCCCGCCAGGGGTATCATACCGTACGCCACGATCGTTCCCTCTCTTGAGATGGCTATGTCACTCGTTCCCGCTCCAACATCCACGAGAGCAAGATTCAAGAGCCTCATATCCGGTGGAACAAGGTATTCCATGGCGGCGATTGGCTCAAGAGTTATATGAATGGGCCTCAAATCCGCTATTTCAAGCACTCTCAACATCGATTCAACGACATGAACTGGTAAAAACGCGCTAACGATCTTTACATACGCCTTTCCTCCTTTGTGCCCTTCCAATTTCTTCATCCAAGCACCATCCAGTTTGTATTCGAATACCGAATAACCCACGCAGTATAAATCCTCATTCTCCAGTTTCGAGTTGGCATCTTTCAAAGCTTCTATCTCCAATCTCAAAACGTCTTCTCTGGTTATGCTGGATACTCTGGAAAGATCTTTTTCGGCTTCTCCGACGATGGTTTTGAGGTATCTTCCAGCAAGAGCAATGGCCACTTCTTTGAGATTCGTTTCGTTTCTTTCTTCAAGAGCTTTCTTTACACTCAATACTTCCTCCGCCACCAGATTAACATCGTGTATTTGTCCATCAAACATAACTCTGCTTTCGTGCTCAACGATTTGCACGTCAACGATCTTCAAAATGTTTCTTTCCATGAAGGAAATGAGGCCAGCTATTTTCCCGGTTCCCACATCCAAAGCGAATATCACGATCGCACCTCCACAACTGTCACTCCTGTACCTCCCTCTGAAGGCATGCCGAACCTGTAGGAAATAACCCTTGGATCTTTTCTTAAAATTTCCCAAACACCTGCAGCGAGTCTTCCCGTTCCCTTACCATGAATGATGTAACCTTTTTTGAAATCCGACATCACGAGTTTGTCTATGAAGTTTTTTATTAGAGGTTCAGATTCTTCTATGGTCTTGCCTCTTATGTCAACCTCTGGTTTTTCCAACCTTTCTATTCTTATGACATCCAATTTTTCGAAAGTCTCCTCTTTTTTCTCCACTTTGATGACCATGTTTCTTGGCAATCTCATTCTCATGGTTCCAAAATCCACGAGCAGATCTTTTTCAAATACTTCTATAACTTTCCCTATACTCGTTCCATCCTTTATTCTAACGTTGTCACCAACTTTCAACTCTTCAGTCTCAACCGTCGGCGTTTCTATCTTCTCCAGCTTTTCCTTCTCTTTCTCCAATTTCTTCGAAATTTCCCTCATCTCTTCCAGCTTTTTCTTCTTCATGAGATGAATGGCTTCATCGATTTCCTTTTTCACCTTCTTTATGTAATCTCGGATATCCTTCAGTTCTTTATCGAATTCTTCTATCTTCCCTTTTTTCAACCTTGTGTACTCCTCCTCATACTTCCTTCTCATTTCAAGATACTTGCTTTTTTCCTCTTCCATTCTTTTAGTTTCCTCTTCAAGGAGTGCGAGCCTTTCGTGTAGACTTCTTATAAGATCCTCCATCTTCATCTCCTCTTGAGACAATTTGGTTTTTGCCCTCTCCAGAATATTTTTCTTCAAACCAAGTTTTTCCGCTATGTAAAAAGCGTGAGAACCTCCTGGAACCCCCATGAGAACGTGGAAAGTTGGTGATAGGGTCTCTGGATCGAATTCCATCGAAGCGTTCAAAACATACTGATTGTTCATGGCGAAGATCTTGACAGGCGTTAAATGAGTGGTAACAACGAAAGTTGCTCCTCTCTCTATCAGCTCTTCTATCAGAGCCATGGCGAGTGCGGAACCTTCCACGGGGTCGGTACCAGAGCCCAATTCATCCAGAAGTACCAGGGAATCTTCATCTGCTTCTTCCATGATAGCAGCTATCCTTTTCATGTGAGAAGAAAACGTGCTCAAACTTTGTTCTATATCCTGTTCTTCTCCTATATCTACTAATATCTTGGAGAATATTCTTATCTCTGAGGAGGGGTCACACAATACAGGAAACCCTGCCATAGCCATAGCTGTGAAAAGACCTATGGTTTTCAATGTTACCGTCTTTCCTCCCATGTTGGGCCCTGTTATAACGAGCCCCTTACTTCTCCCACCAACTTCGACGGTTATCGGTACCACAGTTTCCTTAGGAATTAATGGGTGTCTTGCATTCACAAGCTTTATCTTCCCGCCCGTTTTTGGATGGATCACAACTGCTTCGTTCTCTTTAGCAAACCTCGCTCTGGCTTGTAACGTATCGTAATATGCCATGGCATCCAGTACGAGTTTCAGATCCTTCAATCTATCTGTCAGGAGTCTTGACAATTTTCTCAAAATTCTACTGATCTCCCCTCTTTCCTCTTCTTCAATGAATCTCATATCGTTGTTCAAAAACACGAATTCCTCTGGTTCTATGAAAACAGTTGCTCCCGATGAAGAAACATGGTGCACTATTCCCCTGACTTTTCCCTTCATGCTGGATTTCACTGGGAAGAGATACCTACCGTCTCTCAAAACGTATATATCCTCTTGAAGAAGCATTCTGTTTTTGTTTATATACTCTTCAGCCTTTTTCTTCAGAGTCTTTTGAAGACTTCTTTTTCTGATTCTCAAATCCCTTAACTTAGGGCTTGCATCGTCTACGATCTCACCGTCTTCAGATATACATCTTTTGACTTCTCCAATAAAATGATCAAATGAAGGAAGGTTCGAAAATCTTTCCCATATTTTCGGATATTCATCTTTTTCGCTGAAGAAGATATCTCTCAATCTCTGGGAACTTTCCAGAAAATACGCTATTCTCAGAAGCTCGGGAGGGTCTACTAAAGAACCACTTTCCAGCTTCTTGAATATATTCTCAACTTCCTCGATCCCTTCAATCGGTGGGGCTCCTTCCTTGTTGATGTAATCGATCATCTCCTCCAATCTTTTGAGTTCATCCCAGGGGAAGAGAACAGGTCTAAAGGAGTCTAGAAGTTCCCTCCCCATTGAGGAATATGCATACTTCTTTATCTGATCCATCACTTTCGGGAAATCCAAAAGTTCTAAATCGTCTCTCATCATTCACCAAACCCCATGTTCATTTTTATAAAAAACGAGAACAGGTAGGAATCCTCAAAACCATGTTGATCGAGCCCTCCACCCAGACCTATCAGGAATTTTCCAAGTCTTCTGAAGATATCGAATTCCATTCTAACGAAATACCCTTTGTTCTCAGAATCTTTTCCTAGGAAACTCATACCACCTGATCCTGATAACTTCAAGACAGTATTTTCTTCTTCCAGCGGTATGATGTAAGAGCTCATACCATACACATCGAAACAGAACCTTTCACCCAGGAAATCTTTCATGAAGAAGTTGATTCCTCCTCCTACTCCCATGGAAATGTCTTCCAACTCAAAGAAGATGAATTCGCCGTTTATAGAATAAAACCTTTCCATATTCGGACTTGAAGATAAAGTGAACATGATATCAGCATCCACATTGAATTCAAAACATAAGATGATGGTTCCAAGGAGTGTTACAAAAAACAAGACTGCACATTTTCGCATCCAACCCCTCCTCGAGAGAGATTATACACCCTGCTTCTCACCTGCGCTGTCTTCTACTTTGAACCTGAGGTCCCCTATCTCTCTTGTTGTTATAACCATCTCTATCACATGGTTACCAGGTTTCCTGTAACCTTCTAGTATCATTCTCATTATTTTTCCTACAGGAAGTGGTATGTTTTCATCTTCTCCACAGAAAGTTCTCCCCTCCACAATCATCTTGAGCCTCTCCAGAGGAAAAACTGTTTCATCGATTTTAATCTCTTTGAATTTCCTTATAGTTGCACTCGTGAAAGGATTTTTAAACTCCATGGATAATCCTTCTTCTCCGACCTTCATGGATCCCACTCTGTAAACCTGATTAACTAGATTTTTGGGAACCAGCACCTGCATCACCTCCCACAAGATATTTTACCGATTGATTGTTGTTTTCGTTACACAAAATGGAACAGACATCGTGTGATGTTATAATCAAAGTGAAAGGATGGGAACGATGAAAATCAAGCTCACAACATTTTTGATATACATCTTGATCTTGATAACATCCGCACAATTGATGGTATTTCTCGGCGATGCAGGATTGATAATATGGTATCCAATCATGGTCTTGGTGACTCTTTGGTTTTTGAAAATGGATGGTAACGATCCGAAGATCTGGTTTAAAGATGCACAGAGGGGATTCATCAGGGGACTTGCTCTCTTTCCACTGGCCTATTTAGCTTTGCTTCTTGTAACACTAATATTCCCTCTAGATACGGAAAACACTGTTAATATCGATTGGAACGTGTTTTTAGTGATAACAGCTTTGTTCCTGGCTCCTCTTGGAGAGGAAATGATGTTCAGGGGATATATTCAGGATTTTCTGAAATCGCGAATGAGAATGGAACTAGCAATAATTCTATCTTCTATCATATTCTCATTGTTTCACCCTTTCAGGGTATTTCCGCAGGTTTTTGTCCTAGCAGTAATACTGGGGACCGTTAAAGAGCATTACAACTCTTTAATACCAAGCATGGTGATCCATTCTTTGAACAACTTTCTGGCTCTCATTGTCTCATTTATGAAATGACCTCGGAGGTGATACGATGTTCGATAAATTCTCGGAAAGATCTGCTCAAGTTTTCGTAACGGCTCAGGAAGAGGCAAAAGACCTGGGACATTCCTACGTCGGAACAGAGCATATCCTATTGGGGATTTTGAAGGTTGGGAAGGGACCCGTCACGGATATACTAGGTGAGATAGGAATTACTTACTCGAGAGTTAAAAACGAAGTTATCTCTATGGTTGGTATGGGTATGAGGGGGTTTGTATCTTCTCCTCAAATGACTCCCAGAGCCAAAAGAGTCACAGAGCTTGCTTATGAAGAAGCAAAGCTTTTGGGTAGTGAGAAGATAAATCCTGAGCATCTCTTGTTGGGAATTCTCAGAGAGGGTGAGGGAATAGCCGTTCACATTCTGAGAAAACTGGGTGCTGATATATCAGCTCTCAGAAGGGAGATAATCGATGCTCTATCCCCCACTGGTTCCCTAGGGGAAGAGCCAACGTTTTCCAGTAGCTCTGTGAAGCAATTGGAAGGTTTTGGAATAGATCTGACAGAACTCGCAGCAAAGGGTCAGCTGGATCCTGTCATAGGAAGAGAAGAAGAGATTGAAAGGGTCATGCAAGTCCTCGTTCGAAGAAAAAAGAACAATCCCGTTTTAATAGGAGAACCTGGTGTTGGGAAAACCGCCATCGTCGAAGGATTGGCTCAAAGGATCGTTGCGGGAGAGGTTCCTGAGATTTTGAAAAACAAAACCATCTTTTCGCTAGATGTGGCTGCTTTGGTGGCCGGTACCAAATACAGGGGAGAGTTCGAAAAGAGGATGAAAAAGTTGCTACAGATCGTCACGAGAGACAAAAACATAATACTCTTCATAGATGAGATTCACACAATAGTCGGAGCGGGATCAGCTGAAGGTGCTGTTGATGCGGCGAATATATTGAAACCCGCTCTTTCAAGAGGGGAAATCAAATGCATAGGTGCTACAACACCAGATGAGTACAGAAAGTACATAGAGAAAGATGCAGCACTTGAGAGAAGATTCCAGAAGATATTCGTGAGGGAACCGACTGAGGAGGAGACTCTGGATATTCTCAGGGGATTAAGGCACAAATACGAATCTCATCACAGGGTGAAATACTCCGATGCGGCTCTGGAGGCAGCTGTTTACCTCTCCAAAAGGTACATAACGGATCACTATCTACCAGATAAGGCTATAGATGTCATAGACGAAGCGGGGGCAAGGGCTAGGCTCAAAGTATTCATAATGCCACCAAAACTCAAAGCTCTTAAAAACCAATTGGAAGCGATAAAGTCGGAAAAGGAACTTGCGGTTTTAAACCAAGACTATGAAAAAGCTGCCGCTTTGAAGGAAAAGGAAAAAGAGATGGAGCTGGAATATAGAAGGAGGTACTCTGAGTGGAGGAAAAGGGCGGAAACCATGATAGCGACAGTTGACGTCGACGACATAGCAGGGGTTGTATCCTCCTGGACAGGTATCCCTCTGAGGAAACTCGAAGAAGCTGAGGCTGAAAAACTCCTGAGACTTGAAGAAGCGCTTCATGAGAGGATTGTTGGACAGGATGAAGCTATAAAAGCCGTTGCAAGGGCCATAAGAAGAGCAAGGAGTGGTTTGAAAGATCCAAGAAAGCCCATTGGTGTCTTCATGTTCCTTGGTCCAACAGGGGTTGGGAAAACAGAGCTTGCGAAAGCTCTCGCAGAATACTTATTCGGCGATGAAAAAGCTCTGTTAAGATTCGATATGAGTGAATACATGGAAAGGTTCTCAGTATCAAGACTGATCGGTGCTCCCCCAGGGTACGTTGGATACGAAGAGGGAGGAACGCTAACTGAAAAAGTGAGGAGGAGGCCATTCTCTGTGATCCTTTTCGACGAGATAGAGAAAGCTCATCCAGATGTTTTCAATCTCTTGCTTCAAATAATGGACGATGGAAGACTAACCGATTCGCAGGGTCATGAGGTCGATTTCAGAAACACCATTATAATCATGACCAGCAATCTCGGAGGGACGATTATAAACAAAACTAGGAGAAGCCTCGGGTTCGTCTCTGGTGAGGATCAAGAAAGGACCTATCAGGAGATAAAAGAACTCGTCCTTGAAGAAGTCAAGAAAACCTTCAGACCCGAATTTCTTAACAGGGTGGACGAGCTAATCGTTTTCCACCCACTGACAAGGGATCATATAAAGAAGATCATCGACATTCTCCTGAGGGATATGAGGAAGCGCCTTGCTGAGAAAAACATGCAGTTGAAGCTGACAAAAGAAGCTAAAGAATTCCTTGTAGATAAAGGTTTCAACCCTATCTACGGAGCAAGGCCTCTGAAAAGGGCCATACAAAAATATGTAGAAGATCCACTCTCTGAAGAACTGTTGAAAGGAAAGTTTCAGGAAGGAGATATCATCGTGTGTAAGGTTTCAAAAGGTACTCTGAAATTCTCTAAGAGGAAGAAACCTGTGGGGGCGACTGGATGAAAAGAAAAAAGGTCTTTATCTGTGAAAAATGTGGTTACACTTCTCCAAAGTGGTTTGGTAGATGCCCAGAGTGTGGTGAATGGAACACAGCTAAGGAGATGATCTTAAGCAGAGGGGAAGTTTTTGAAGCTTCCCCTCTGCTTCCTTTATCCAATGTGACTTCAGAAAAAAGTGAAAGGATGAAAACAGGTTTTTCGGAGCTTGATGGGGCTTTAAACGGTGGCATTGTGCCAGGGCAAGTGATTCTCCTTGCAGGAGAACCCGGCGTTGGAAAAAGCACTTTAGCTCTCGAAATAGCAGATAGTTTCTCCAGATATGGAAACGTGGTTTATCTCTCAGGTGAAGAATCTCTGACTCAACTTAAGATAAGATCCGAAAGAACTGGGATAAAAAATGGAGATAAAATCTTCGTTTCTATGGAAAACGATTTAACGAGTTTGTTTGAGTACATAGAAAATATTGAAGATCTGGCTCTTTTAATAGTCGACTCTCTTCAAACCATTTTCATCCCTGAATACGATTCCGCACCGGGAAGTGTCCTTCAAATAAGAGAAACCACGATGAAACTCATAAAATTTGCAAAAACAAAATCCGTTCCTGTCCTGCTTATAGGACATGTTACTAAAGAAGGAGAGATAGCGGGGCCAAAACTGGTTGAACATATGGTGGATACCGTCATTTACTTTGAGGGTGAAAAGGGGACTGACTTGAGAATCCTCAGAATCAACAAAAACAGGTTCGGACCGTCTGGAGAGATAGTGGTTTTCGAAATGAGGGAAGGGGGTATCTTCGAGGTCACAGATCCTGTATTTGTTGAAGAGGGAGAGTTACCATCCGGAAACGTTCTAACGTGTGTCCTCGAAGGGACACGGGCCTTCGTTGTACAGGTTCAAGCTCTAGTCTCAAGAAGCAAGATGGTGAATCCAAGAAGGGTCGGAAGAGGAATCGATACGAACAGGATCATCACGGTATCTGCTGTGATGAGTAAAAAATTCAAACTACCATTCGAAAACCATGATATATACATGAACGTTGTAGGAGGTATCAGAATCACGGATCCCGCGGCAGATCTTGCAATAGCCATGGCTATGTACTCCTCTCTTCTGGATATACCACTTGGAAATTTAGTCGCTATAGGTGAAATAGGTCTGGATGGTAGGGTGAGAAAGGTATACAATATTAAGAGAAGGATCATGAATTTGAAAAAATATGAGAAAGTTCTGATTCCTTGGGAAGAAGTGCAATTTGAAGGAGCGATAAAAGTTAGGGACCTTTCAGAAGCCTTGAAAATTGTGAGGAGGGAATGAGGGTGATACCGAAAGAACTTCTTGACAAAATAAGATTGATAGCTCCTGGAACTAAGCTGAGGAAGGCGCTGGACGATATCATAAGGGCTAATTTCGGGGCTCTGATATTCTTTACCGACGACATCACCAAGTACAAAGATATAATACAAGGAGGTTTTGAGCTGAACACGCCTTTCTCTCCTGAGAGGCTGTACGAACTTTCGAAGATGGATGGGGCTATCGTTGTTAACGAGGATATAACGAAGATATTGTATGCGAATGTTCATCTCGTTCCAGATGCTTCGATATCTACGACTGAGACTGGTACAAGACATAGAACTGCTGAGAGAGTTGCAAAGCAAACCGGGAAAATGGTGATAGCCGTATCCAGAAGGAGAAACATAATAACCCTATACTATAAGAGTTACAAATACGTTGTTAACGAAACGAGTTTCCTCATAATAAGGGTGAATCAAGCTATAAGTACCCTCGAAAAGTACAGAGTGAATTTCGATAGGTTTCTCTCTAGCCTGGATGCTATGGAGCTCGAAAACAGGGTAACTTTGCAGGATGTTATGAGAGTTGTGGAGAAGGGTCTCATGATATTGAAGATACATGAGGAGTTGAAGCCTTATCTGATAGAGATTGGGGATGAAGGAAGGCTTGCGATAATGCAGGTTAATGAATTGATCGAAGATGTGGATGACATTGTGGAACTGTTGATAATGGATTATGCGAACGAGGAAATTGATGAAAGAACCGCTGAAGATATAATAGAGAAATTCATCAAGGAGAAGGAAATAAGCCAGATTTCTATAGCCAGAGCGATGGGGTACGATGTTCAGCAAACTTCTCAACTTTCCGATATAACCCTTTCTGCAAGAGGCTATAGGATATTAAAATATGTGGCTAGAATCCCTCTGAACGTCAGTTACAACGTCGTTAGGGCGTTTAAGAATATAGAAGCTATAAGCAGAGCTTCTCTAGATCAACTCAAATCAGTCGAAGGAATAGGAGATAAGAGGGCAAAGGCAATATCTGAAGGTATATCCTCGTTGAGATACAGAAAGACCCAGGTCACAGAGTGATTATCTCGATCTTGTCCAGAAGATTCACGACATCTTCCTTTTTACAGAGTTCTGTTCCAGGTGTCATGACTGAAGCGGTCCCTGCGGCATTCCCCCATCTAAAAGCCTCTCTTCTATCCAATCCTTCACTTCTTTTCAGAACATACGCGGCGAGGAACGAATCACCCGCGCCAACAGCACTTATGACCGGGACGTCTGGAACTTTTGCCATGTATTTCTCATCCTTGGTTATCAGATAAGAACCTTCCTTACCTAGAGTTAGAAGAACCTCTTCCACGTTGTACCTTTCGATTATCTTCATCACATCTTCGATAAGTCCGGTATCAATTTTCACATCCTTACCAAGGAGTCTTCTGAGTTCGTGCAAATTCGGTTTAATGGCATAAGGCTCTCCTAAAATCCCGTTTTTCAAATTCTCACCATCTGCATCAAGATACACAATAGCTCCCCAGTTCTTCAGCATGAAAACAAGTCCAGCATAATATTCAGGTCCAACACCTGATGGTAGACTTCCAGATATTATGACATAATCTCCTTCTCTTACGAGGGCTTGCAGAATTTCCCTAACGACCTCGAGTTTCTCTCGAGCAACGGGCTGACCCGGTAAACTCAATCTGTATTGATGAATCCCCCTTTGTATGATCACGTTGGTTCGAGTCTCAACATCCACCCTCACAGCCGTGTATATAACTCCTTCTCTATCAAGCATCTCCTCTATTTTTCTTCCAATGCAACCTCCTAAAAGCGCTATCGCAACCGATGTTCCTCCCAATTCTCTTATCACCCTTGCAGCATCTATTCCTTTACCGGCGGGATACTCTCTCACTTCCTTCACTCTAACTGTATCATCTTCTATCAAATCATCGACATAAAGGAACCTATCCAAGCAGGGATTCATGGTTATGGTGAATATCACACTCATCCCTCCCAAAATTGTGTGTATAATTTTAGTGAGCGTCTTCTCAGAAATATTACGTCAAACGGTTATGTTGGATCAAGGGGGGGTGAACTTGAAAAGGGTCAAAACAGGAATACCGGGAATGGATGAGATCCTTCATGGAGGAATACCTGAAAGGAACGTTGTTCTATTATCCGGTGGTCCAGGGACTGGAAAGACAATTTTCTGTCAGCAGTTTCTGTGGAACGGCTTAAGAATGGATGAACCAGGGATCTACGTATCTTTGGAGGAACATCCAGTGCAGGTTAGAAAAAATATGGAACAGTTTGGATGGGATGTCTCTGGGTACGAAAAGAATGGGAAGTTCGTGATTATCGATGCGTTCACAGGTGGTATAGGCAGTAGCGCTGAAAAAGAAAAGTACGTCGTAAAAGATATAGGGGACATGAGAGAAATGGTGGACGTTTTGAGGAATGCTATAAAGAATCATAACGTGAAAAGAGTCGTTATAGATTCAGTGACAACCCTTTACCTCTCGAAACCCACCATTGCGAGAAATGTGATCTTTCAGTTGAAGAAAGTTCTAGCAGGTCTTGGTTGCACCGCTTTATTCGTGAGTCAAGTTTCTGTTACAGAAAGAGGATTTGGAGGACCTGGCGTAGAACATGGTGTCGATGGGATAATAAGGTTGGACCTTGATGAAATCGACAGAGAACTCAGAAGAAGCCTTGTGGTATGGAAAATGAGAGGAACTTCTCACTCCATGAGGAGACACATGTTCGAAATAACCGACAAAGGTATCGTTGTGCATGTTGGAGAATTTAGAGAAAAGGAGGGATAAAGATGCAGCTCAATTTCAATCCTGTAGGTAGGGAGGAAATCCATAAATTGGAAACAGCACTTCTTGTGGGAACTCTCTTCAGACCCGAAGTCATAGAGGAGATTAGGAATTCTTCTGAAAGATTGACGTGGGTCGACAGTCTTGCGGTTTCAGCAGGTGCTCTTGCAAGGAGCAAAGCTGGAATGACTGTCTCTGAAATAGCTGAAGAACTTGGAAGAACCGAAACGACAATACGTGAACATCTCAAGGGAGAATCGAAGGCAGGTAAATTGGTTATCGAGACTTACGAGTTACTCAAAGAAGGAAAACTTCGAATCGATGAGCTCTTTCTAGAATCGGAAAGAGAGAAACTCAGAGAGAGATTGATCAAATTGAAGGAGGAGATAGAAGACATTCTTAAATCGTTGTAAAAAAGGGCGGGATTCCGCCCTTTGATTTTTTCACAATTTCCTAGTGATATAATCCACCACTTCCCCCACAGTTGATATCTTCTCGATATCCGAGTCATCCACCTTGACACCGAATTCGTTTTCCAAATCCATTATAAGGTCGACCAAATCAAGGGAGTCTGCTCCCAGATCATCTATAAGTTTTGCTTCCTCAACCACTTTTTCTTCCTCAACACCTAGTTTTTCAGATATTATCTTTCTCACCTTCCCCATTATCTCTTTTCTATCCACTTCCTCACCTCCTTGTCATAAAGTTCTATGGGATTATACATAATGGATCCTTATGATGTCAAATGCTTCAGGCAGCGTTTCAAAAATCGGGATAGGAGTGACAAAAATATGAGAAAAGAGAAAAAATAAGGCAAAAATATATCACATACATGTTGTACGCCAAAAACTTAACAAGAGCCAACACAATTTCCATATCTTCCCTGTACACTGTAACATATCAAGATACTTCATCTTCATATCCCCCTCAGCATCTTTATCTCTGACAAATACCTCTTCCCTACTCCAATATGGATTGTCTGAGCAGAATCACCTTGAAAATAGCCTTGAATGAACTTTATCAGAATCTTTATGACATGTTTTAGTTTTCTGGCTCTGTAATGAAAGTCTCTCAGGGATGGAACTTTTTTGAAATAGTCTCTGGAGATCTGGATAGTTTCTCTGAGAGAGGTTGAACACCTCCTTGATGAGAAGCATGGAGATGATCTGGTGATCAGGGAAAGGGAGATTACAT
>QNAV01000007.1:0-14853 GCA_003641585.1 Thermotoga sp.
CTCTCTTTTCGCATCTATGAACTCTTCTATATCTGGATGATCTATGTTCAATATCCCCATGAGTGCCCCTCTTCTCCTGTAACCTTGCTCAACGACTGATATGGCGGTATTGAAAACATGCATAAACGATACAGGGCCAGATGCTTTTCCATGGGTTCCTGCAACGAAGCTTCCCTTGGGCCTCAGATTCGAAAAATTACTCCCTATACCTCCTCCCACCTTAGTTATCAGCGCGTATTCTTTAACGGCTTCGAATATCTCTTCTATACTGTCTCCTACAGGAACCACAAAACACGCTGATAGCATGTGAAGGTGATTTCTCATTTTAAAGATGGTTTCATAATCCTCCATAGTCATCTGGTCTATAGGCTTCCACAGAAGATTCGGATCCACACCGAGACCGGCGTTGAAAAGGGTTGGACTGTTTGGTATAAATACCCTGCTTTTCAAGAGTTTGAAAAACTTCTCCTCCCATTCCTTTATGAGATCGAGTTTGTTTTCAGCGTTTGTGTTCAAAATCTCCGCCGTTGCCACGACTCTTGCAACCCTTTGCGCAACATCTTCCCATTTAGTTTCCAAGAACTCCCCTTCGGGTGTTCTGAAAAAGTACCTTTCCCTCAAAATCCATTTGGCGTTTTCCGATGGCTCCAGATTCATGTACTTTTCCAACAGGCTTGAAAAGCTCATGGTGGATACCCCCTGATAACAATATAATGTGGTCTTGTTATAAAATTATCAATATATAGTACTATGGAATAGTTAGCGAAAAAATTATACAACAAAATCTGTGGGATTGATCGTTAAAATATGGGAAAAATAGGAAGAGATTTAGAGAGGATTGGGAAATTTTTCATGAGGAAGATACATGATATCACTGATCACCATGACAAAGACAACTGGAGGGGAGATCATGAAAGAGGATTTGAAGAGGGTGTATGAGGTCTTTCCGTGGAAAATGAGACCTGGTGAGAGGGAAGCCCACGTGAGGTTCAGGCATCTTGTTGAACTATTTAAAGAAATCGTCGATTTCCCAGAGAAAATTCACATTCTGGATATCGCGTCGGGAAGTGGTATAGCAGGAGTTGCTATGATGAAGGCTGCTGAAGAACGAAGAGTTGAAACATCACTTTGTGCCACGGACATCAGAGAGGACGACCTCAAATGGGTTCATAAGTGGGCAGATCTTGCAGGCGTATCGGGTGATGTAGAAACCATGGTCATCGATGCTTCAAAAGTGCATGAGATCGGAGAGATATTTGATATAGTGATTCTCTGGGGTAGCTCAACTCCTCACTTTTCCCCCGATCATCTTTTAAAAGTGTTTTCATCCGTAGCGCTGACTATTAAGGATACTGGGATATTTTTAGTTGAAGAAATCGATAGGACATTCAGAGTGTTTCTAACCAGAGGCTATAAGGAGTTTCTCATGGAAGGTGAAAACGCCGTCAGTTTTCACAGTGGATACGATCACACAACTTCAATGTTTATAAGGAAACTCTATAAACTTCCCGGGTTTGAATACGTTTCGGATATGAGAGTTAAGATGTGGGATACTCCCACAGTAGCAGCGTTCGGAAAAACTCTGTTCAGGAATGTAAAGATCGCTTGGTCCTACGAACATGGCGGAAAGGAATGTGGAGATGTGATCATTATGAAAGACCCCAGGAGGAACATAGCGAGTGAGATCGTTGAACTCAAATGATGTTTGGTTTTCAACCACTATTTTGATATAATTTTGCTATACAAAAAATTTAAAAAATATTAATATATGTACGGATAATCGATGGATGGTTGGAAAAATGGCTGGATTCCAGTAAGATGTTATGTCATTACATTTTCCCAGAACGAGGAGGAATGGCGATCGTGGATGTGGATTCCAACGATGAGCTCCATGAATTTCTTCGAGCTTACTCCTTGCAACAATTCTTCGATTGGAAGATAAGGCCTCTCTATGACTGGAAACCCCTCTATGCTCAGTGTATAGAATATTACCGAGAATGATTCTGTGTGTTTTGCCTTCCGCTCTCTTTACTTTGCTACTTGGTGAGCACGTGTAAACCATGTGTCATGGTATCCCGGTAGCAAGTTGCCGCCGTCATTTCGTCTTTGATTCATTATTATGTTGTCATCTTTTTAATAATCTTCAACTCAGGAATTTTATACTATATCAAATAGAAGGAGGTGTTACGATGATACTCATATTGGGTGTGTTTGAAGTTGAAGTCAAGCCCGCTTTTAAAGTGATCGAAACCTTAGAAACGGGTGAAGTCTTGGGTAGAATATACAGAAGAGGACTCATAGGAAGAAATGAAGTTCTGGTTACTTACGGTTTTGTTGGTAAAGTGGAAGCTTCTATGGTGACACAAGCATTTCTGGATAGATTCAAAATTGACAGCGTTATTTTCACAGGAGCAGGGGGATCCATATCACCGGAAGTGACTATAGGAGATGTTGTTATAGGAGACGTTTATGAAGAGCACGATTTGAACATAGCAAGGAGAAAAGCTCAGGAGATCCCAGGATCTCAGGAGATCCTCAATATTCTTCTGGACCACCTCAAAGAACTGAAAGTTGGGAAAATCGTTAGTGGTGATATGTTCGTTCTTGGTGAGGAAAGAAGAAGAAAGCTGAGAGAGAGGACACACGGGATCTGTGTCGATATGGATTCGGCCGCTGTCGCGAAGGTGTGTTATGTGAACAAAAAACCATTCGTCGCCCTTAAAACCATTGTCGATGATTGTGGAAACAATGCTATAGAGGAATTTGAAGGGAATTATCAAAAACTCGCTTCGAAATCCTGCGAGCTTCTTTGCAGGTTCTTAGGGGAGTTCATCTTGGAATAAAACAAAAAGCCGGGCTCACCCGGCTCAGTTAACCAGACTCATACCCTCCAAAATAGCCTTCTTGTTTATATCTAAAAGATCCGCTTTCTTCCCTTTTAATTTTCTCTTCAAAGCCTCAAAAACAGTTTCCTTATCCACCACATCCGTTATGGCTATGTAAGCTCCCAACATAACCATGTTGGCAACCTTTAGGTTACCGAGCTTGTCCGCGATATCGTTCGCCGGCACCTTAATAACTTCTATATCCTTCCTCTTTGGTTCTCTGTCTATCACAGAAACGTTCATGAAAAGGAAACCTCTCTCCTTGAGATAAGGTTCGAATTTTAAGAGCGATGGTATGTTCATAACAACCACTTCTGTTGGGATATCTATGACTGGGGAAGCAACGGGCTCATCACTTATAACGACGGTACAGTTGGCTGTTCCTCCTCTCATCTCGGGACCATACGATGGAAGCCATGTCACGTGTTTCCCTTCTATCATCCCAGCTTCTGCTAGAACCTGCCCCATGAGCATGACGCCCTGACCACCGAATCCAGCTATTATCAATCCGTGATACATCACACATCACCTACCTTATCTACGAAGACTCCCAATGGGAATTCTTTCACCATATTCTCATCAAGCCATTTTTGAGCTTCAACAGGTGAGAGCCCCCAATTGGTTGGGCAAGTTGAGAGGATTTCAACAAGACCAAAACCTATGTTGTTTATTTGAGCGAGAAAAGCTTTTTTAATGTATTTCTTCGTCGTCATGACATCTTTTGGGCTCGTTACTTTCGTCCTTGCAAGAAACGCAACTCCCTTCATCTCTTTCAGCATCTCACACACATGTATGGGATATCCTTCCCTCTCGGGAGTCCTTCCATATGGTGATGTGGTTGTTTTCATTCCCAAAAGAGTGGTGGGAGCCATCTGACCACCTGTCATTCCGTAGACCGCGTTGTTTATGAAGATCGTTGTGATTCTCTCTCCTCTGTTCGCTGCGTGGACCATCTCTGCTGTTCCAATGGCTGCAAGATCTCCATCACCTTGATAAGTGAATATTACAAGATCAGGTCTTGCCCTCTTCATTCCTGTCGCAACAGCAGGGGCTCTTCCATGAGGAGCGACAGTTCCATCTATATCGAAGAATTCGTACGCGAAAACAGAACAGCCAACTGGTGCAATTATTATGGTTTTCTCTCTTATGTTCAACTCATCTACGATCTCTGCTATCAATCTGTGGACGATACCATGGTGACACCCTGGACAATACGTAAACTCCCGCTTACTTAAAGATTCCGGCATTTTATGTGTGATAACAAAGTTCATGCTCATTACCTCCTCAGATACTTTTTTAAGTTCTCGAGGATCTCAACAGGTGTTGGCACAACCCCCGCCATTCTCCCATAGAATGGTGTTTCAACTTTCCCTTTGACGGCCAGCTTCACATCTTCCCACATTTGACCACTACTCATCTCGACTGTGAAAACTAGCTTGGCTCTTTCCGAAACTTCTGAGAGTCTGTCATAAGGAAATGGGAAGAGAGTTATGGGTCTGAAAAGACCTGCCTTTATTCCCTCTTCCCTTGCGAGTTTCACAACACTTTTCACTATCCTGCCAACCGTTCCATGGGCAACTATCACAACGTCCGCGTCCTCCATCATGAATTCTTCGTATCTAACCTCTTCCTTTTTCATCCTTTCATATTTTTCCTGAATCCTCCTGTTCATCTTTTCCAGACCATACGGATCTATGTTGAAGGAAGTGACTTTTCTTGGTGGCCTTCCCCTTGCGCCAGTCAGAGCCCAATCACTGTGATCTGGTATCTTAGAGGGGTCTATCGGGTCTGGAAAAGAAACAGGTTCCATCATCTGTCCCAACATACCATCTGCGAATATGAGAACGGGATTTCTGTATTTGTCTGCCAGATCGAATGCAAGTATGGTGAGTTCTACAGCCTCCTGAAGAGTTGATGGTGAGAGTACAAGAAGCCTGTAATCACCATGTCCTCCACCTTTGGTTGCCTGGAAATAATCACCTTGAGAAGGTTGGATATCTCCAAGGCCTGGCCCACCTCTCACAACATTGACAAAAACTGCTGGAAGCTCGGCGCAGGCCATGTAAGATATGCCTTCTTGCATCAAGCTGAAGCCAGGTGAAGATGTTGAAGTCATGACCCTCTTTCCTACAGATGAAGCACCATACATCATGTTGACAGTTGCAACTTCACTTTCGGCTTGAAGAAATACTCCTCCAACTTGAGGGAGCCTTCTTGCCATGTACTCTGTCAACTCGCTTTGAGGGGTTATAGGATAGCCAAAGTATATTCTGCAACCTGCTCTTATAGCTGCTTCTCCAATTGCCTCTGTTCCCTTAACCATTATTTTCTCACCCATTCTCAACCCCTCCTCGAACCTTTTCGGGAACCATCCGGTACACGGTTATACAAACATCAGGACACATCAGATAGCAGAAACCACATGCTATACATCCTTCGCCAACGTATTCAGCGGGATGGTATCCCTTAGAATTGAATTTCTTTGAGAATCTCAGGACCTTCGTGGGACAAGCATTTATACACAAACCACACCCTTTGCATCTTTCTTGGTCTATTTCAACCTTTCCCAACGTTTTCGGCATCTTCCCCCTCCTCACCAGAAAGCGATTTTTAAATACCTCTTGAGAATGAAGACAGGAAACTTCCCTTCGAACTCTCCTAAAAACTCCGGAACAGCCGTAAAGGCAACCGGTATTTTTAAAATCTCCGAAACCTTCTCAAGGATCTTTTCTCCTTCCTCTATTATTTCGGGTGTTGTTTCTTCTTGGAGGTTGGTGTTGTTCACGAGAAAATCTACCTTGATCCTTCCTCTTTTCGAAAGTCGCGCCACATAGTCTACGATTTCCTCTGGTGTCTGCGTGAAGGGTCTTCGAGTGTTTACAACGAAATAAAAATAGGTGTTCATCACGTGATCCTTCATGTATCCCACAACTGCAACACCATCTTCCTCACCGCCTATATCTAAGACTGTGGTGTACTCAGGATTTTGAAGGTAACCGAAGACCGCTGGGAGGACAATCGGAGTATCCGCATACTTCAAATTACTCCTTGGAAACACCGGTACTATTCCATATTCGTTCAAAAGCTCTTCTTCATCTCTTGATCTGAAATAAGGTGAGACAAAATCTAGATCTGCTAATGCAACTTTTTTTCCTTTTTTGACCTCCTTTATGGCAAAATTCAGAGCAATCTCTGTTTTACCACTTCCGAAGGGTCCGATGAATGCATGATTCTTTTTCACAGCTTTACCTCCTCTGAGTACTTCTTAGCGATCTCCTCTCCTCTCAGAACTCTCAAAACGCCGTGGGCTAATGCTTCTTCCTCTTCCCCTCCAGGAAAGACCATAACTGGCCCCAGGAACGATACTTTCTCTTTTATCCAGGGAACTAAAAATTCTTCATCGTAAGCCAAGCCTCCTGTTAGAACGATCGCATCGACTTCTCCCTTCAAAGCCACCGCCATTTTGCCAATCCATTTAACTATTTGATAAGCCATAGCCCTGTAGACTAATTCTGCTTCCTTGTCCCCTTTTCTTATCCTTTCCTGGATCTCCTTGGCATCGTTTGTTCCAAGGTAAGCTACCAATCCCCCCTTTCCTTTTATCTTCTTTTTCATCTCTTCCAAAGTGTACTTTCCAGAATAGCAAAGATCTATGAGTTGGGTCAAAGGCAAAGTACCGCTCCTCTCCGGGGTAAAAGGGCCATCACCATCAAGTGCATTGTTAACATCAATAACCCTTCCTTTCCTATGAGCACCTATGGATATACCACCACCCATGTGGGCTACGACCAAGTTCACCTCTTCGTACTTTTTCCCAAGTTTCGATGCGGCTTTCCTTGCGACTGCCTTTTGGTTTAGAGCGTGGAATATGGATTTTCTTTCAAAGTCAGGATGTCCGCTGAGTCTTGCAACATCTATCATCTCGTCAACAACCACAGGATCCACAATATAAGCTTTTATACCAGCCTTATCTGCTATCTCCTTGGCCAATATCGCACCAAGATTTGACGCGTGTTCTCCAAAACGGGCTTCTCTTAGATCCAGCAGCATCAATTCATCCACTTCGTATGTACCACTTGGAATTGGTCTTACAAGCCCACCTCTTCCAACAACCGCGCTGAAATCTCTAGGA
Organism: Thermotoga sp.; assembly: GCA_003641585.1. GTDB lineage: Bacteria > Thermotogota > Thermotogae > Thermotogales > Thermotogaceae > 4484-232. The sequence goes on from QNAV01000007.1 coordinate 7,018, forward strand.
GAGTAACCAGCTTCCTTCAAGAATGCCATTATCACCTTCTTTCTGAAATCCTTTTGATCTACAATTCGTTCAAAACGTGATAATTCCTCGGTTTTATGGTATAGAGTTTTCGATACAACGCATTTTTCGTCCTCAAATATTGCAAGTTTCGTCGAGGTAGATCCAGGGTTTATAACCAATATTCTGAACACATTCGATCACTCTCCTCAAGTCATCAAAGAAGAGAGGGCTATGGAGTAGAGCTTTGATTCATCTGAATCTGCTCTTGATGTGAGAACAACGGGAACCTTTGCTCCCAGAATGACAGATGCAACTTTTGCTCCTGCAAGGAATATCAAAGCTTTGTAAAGGATGTTCCCGGCTTCTATGTCCGGTGTAACGATGATATCGGCCTTCCCCGCAACAGGACTCTCTATTCCTTTGTGTTTTGCCGCTTCCTCGGATACAACATTATCGAGAGCGAACGGGCCATCTACAATGCATCCTTTTATCTGTCCTCTTTGATTCATCTTTGAAAGTATCGCGGCATCAAGTGTTGCTGGCATCTTTGGATTCACAACTTCCACAGCTCCCACAACTGCGACTTTCGGAAGCTCTATTCCCAAAACTTTTGCCACACTCACGGAATGTTCTATTATATGTACTTTCTGCTCCAAAGTCGGTGCGATCAACATGCCAGCATCGGAAATTATCAGGAGCCTGTCAAAATTCGGGATCTCAAAGACACTGACCATTGCCATGACCTTCCCCGTTCTAAGTCCGTATTCTTCAGCAAGTACTGTTCTCATTAGATCTCCTGTCTTTATCTTTCCCTTCATCAGAAAGTCCCCTTGACCTTTTGAAACCATCTCTACAGCTTTCTTGGCAGCTTCCAGCTCATTCTCAGCTTCGACTATCTCGTAATCTTTCAGATCCAGTCCTATGACTTCTGCTTCTTTCTCCATCTTCTCCCTGTTTCCAACGAGTACGGGATCAGCGATTTCTGCTTTTCTAGCCTCACTCACCGCCTTGAGAACGACATGATCCTCTGCTGCTGCCACGACGAGTTTTTTCCCTTTTCCCTTGGCCATGTCCACCAATTCTGCAAGGTGTCTGACCATCATCTCTCACCCCCAAATTTTTTCGGATTTTCTTCTCCCTTCAGTGCTCTCAACGCTCCCAGTGCTAGGGCTTCCATTTCGTACTCACCGGGGACGACAAAGACAGGAGCAAACCTATAAATATAAACCTTTATTCTGTTGATGAAATCGGAGTTGTTGGCCATTCCCCCCGTCAAAACGATGGCGTCCACGTTTCCTCCAAGGACGGCGCACATTCCTCCTATCTCCTTGGATATTTGATACGCCATAGCTTCAACGACAAGATTCGCTCCTTCATCGTTTTTGGCCATTTCAAGAGCTTTTCTGAGATCGTTTGTCCCAAGGTAGGCGATTAAACCTCCTTTTCCAACGAAGCGTCTTTTCAATTCCTTTTTCGCGTATTTCCCGGAGTAGGAAAGTTTCACAACATCCCCAACAGGGAGTTCCCCTGTTCTTTCTGGGCTGAAAGGTCCTTCATCGTTCGCGTTGTTGACATCTATCATCTTTCCTCTGTCGTGAGCAGAAACGCTGATACCCCCACCAAGATGCGCTATAACCATCTTCAATTCCTCGTATTTTCTCCCAAGTTCTTTTGCGATCTTTCTCGCAACGGCTTTGGTGTTGAGAGCATGCGAAAGACTCTTTCTTTCTATGTCTGGTATACCTGAAAATCTGGCCTCTGGTATCATCTCATCCACAGATATTGGATCCGTTATGTAGACAGGGATAGAATGAGGTTCCCCAAGTTCATACGCTATTACCGCCGCAAGATTCGAGGCGTGCTCAACCGGCGTTTCGTATTTTAGATAGTTCACCATCACCTCATCTACCTCGTACGTTCCACTCTCAAGTGGAGGAAGTATACCACCCCTTGCCGCAATGGCATCAAAATCTGATATTTCATATCCTGCTTCGTTCAAAGCTCTTATTACCTCCCTTCTTCTCATCGGTTCCTGATCCATCAAAGAATCGTATTTAGATAACTCCTCAGGATCATGATTGACCTTTTTGTTGTATACACACATTTCATCCTCGAAAATGGCTATTTTAGTCGATGTCGAGCCATGGTTTATGACGAGTATTCTGTACATACTCTGACGGCTTGAAGCCCTTCCTCCTTTCTCAAACAGTTTTCACCTCTTTCATTTTCTCTTCATAGATCTCCACAACTTCTCTCAATCTCCTCACACCTTCAACGATCTTTTCCTCTGGTGGCAGGCAGAACGAGAGTCTCATCGCGGAACACTTTACAGCTTTGACCCTGAAGGCTTTTCCAGGAACGTAGAATATCTTCTTCTTGATAGCTATATCGAACATCTTCATGGTATCGTACTGCTCAGGAAGAGTGAACCATATGAATAATCCTCCTTCGGGTTTTGACCATTTAACACCTTTCATATGACCGAAGTTCTCTTCCAAAGCTTTCAACATAGTGTTTTTCTTTCTTCTGTAAAGATCTATCGATGGTTTTATCTTTTCGAGGATATCGTACCTCTGTAGGAATCTTGCTGTCATCCTTTGAGTGAGGGCTGGGCTGCACAGATCTGCCGCTTGCTTTGCCAGGACTATCTTTCTCACTATCTTCTCATGCGCAATAACAGCACCTATCCTAAGACCAGGCGCTAATATTTTACTGAAAGTGTTCAAAAGTATAACTCTATCGGGTCCTCCTATTTTGAAAATCGGATCTATAGGCTCTCCTTCGAATCTTAAAGCTCCATAAGGATCGTCTTCAATTATCAGAAAATCATATTTTTCTGCCAATTCAACGAGTCTTTTTCTCTTTTCAAGAGACATCGTGACACCGGCAGGATTGTGAAAATTTGGTACAACGTATATGAACTTCAACATGTTAAGCTGTCCCAACGACTCCAACTCCTTAAGCTTTCTCTCGATGTAATCCAGATTGGTTCCATCGTCTTCAATCGGTGCAGCTATAAACCTTGGGAATCTGGTTGAGAAAGCATTCAAAGCTCCTAGGTAAACGGGATCGTCCACGATGCAATAACTTCTGCTGTCAAGGAAAATCTTGCTTATCAAATCCAGAGCTTGTTGAGAACCTACGGTTATGATAACATTATCTTCTGTCAATCCCTTTATTCCATAGACTCTATTCAGGAGTTTCAAAATCTCTGCCTTTAGCTCTGGATCTCCTTCCGTTGTAGAGTATTGTAAAACATATTTGTATTCTTTCTCTATAACCTCTTTTGCTATTTCTGCTAGTTCTTCTTTCGGAAATGTTTCAGGATCCGGAGCGCCACCACCAAACGATATAGCATCCTGAGAACCAGCGTATTTTAAAAGTTCTCTTATGAGAGAGGACTTCAAGTTCCTTCCAAGATAAGAGAGCTTTTCATGAAGTATCTCATCAGTCATCTCATCACCTCCATATCATTATTAGCAAATTCGTGCCATTGTAACTTTAACATAAAAAAGGCGAAATCAGACTGCTTTATTTTGCAATTTGAAAAAAATTGCATGCAAAAACTTTCATTCCTCCTGAAGACTCTTCTTTAGAGCTAGAACCAACATCCTGGCATCTTCGTCGTCGTAGGTATCTTTCTCTTCCAATTCTTCAAAAACCCTTTCAGGGTCTAGATTAGCTTCCTCTATCGATATACCTTCCATCCTTTCACTCTCATTCTCCAGAAGTTCTTTTGCTCTTTCAATAACTTTATCTTCATCAAACTCTTCGGTTTCTTCTTCTCTTCCAATTTTTTCGAAAGCTTTCCGCACTTCGTGTATTTCCGTTCTTTCGGTCTTTTCACTTTCCATTTCACCTTCTTTTTCAGCTAGCTCCATAGAGATCTCTTCTTTAGTCTCTTCCGTTTCACCTTCACTTTCTGAGCTCATAGGTTGTACCAACTCTTCCACGGCCTCTATCTCCTTCCTCATTATCTCCTCGAACGGTACCTCAACTACCCCTTCAGATGCTTTTTGAGGAGTTTCAGGTACTTCCACTGGAGCTGCCTCCTTTGGTTGTTCCGTTTGCTTTGCGAGTTTTGTAAGTTCTCTCAACTTCATTATCTTCAATTCGATGAGAAAGAGTGAGACGAAAACCACTATAGATATTCCAAGGGGAAGAAGAATACTTTTGAAATTTCTTTTCTTTTCAACAGTAGTTTCTGTAGCTTGAGGTGTTTCTTGAGGGATTTTAAGCCATTTTTTCCATTCCTCTTCCGGCATACCTTTTTCTATAACTTTCAACATTTGCTGAGCAACTTCGTTGTCTTTGTAAAGAGAAAGGTATGTTTTGGCCTTTTGAAAATCTTTCACCATGAAAGCGCATATTCCCATTCTGAGTTTCAAATAAGGATCGGTTTGTTCGATAGTTGGATCCAATTCTAGGGCCTTTTCAAACCATTCTAAGGCTTCTTTGTAATTTCCAAGAGTATAAGCGTTCATCCCCGCTGAATAATAGTCCATACCGTTTTGGGAGAAAACAGAGATTGATAACGCCAGCAGAAGAATCAGCGAGCATATTTTCATTAGAGATCACCTCATCCGGTACAGGCTGAGGGAGAAACCATCCTTCTCCTTAAAGACTATGTAGAGATTCTTTCCTTCTCCAAACGCGTCCACTATCTCCTTGTCGAAGATCTGTACCTTCCCCGGGAGTTTTCTAGTTTTCATATTGAGAACTATCAAACTTCTATCTCCCAGTATCACCAGGTTGTCTCCAAGCTTCACCATCTTGTCGTTTCCCATCCACCCCTCGCCTATGATCTGATACTCCCCATCTTTATAGACTATTAGATAATGATCTTTGGTCAATATGTAATACTCTCCATTTATCCTCAGACAATCCAGAAACTCAACGTTGTATTTGTCCCTCCCAACAGCACTTTTGAGGATTCTCTCTTTCAAGGTATCTTTTTCAAAATACACTATTTCCTGATCTGTGATCAGCAGGTATCCATTCTCCACGGGTACGAGCTTTGCGAAGTATCCCGGTACCGTTATCAGTTTTTTCTTGGTGTTTCCTCTGAGAACATAAAGGCTTATTCCTTCTATACCTCTTGTTGCGATCAAGGATCTATTTTTCGCTATGAGGACATCTTCCACGTTATCCGGCAGATCCACACTCTCCCCCTCTCTAACTCCTATCTCATCGATAAATATTCTTCTGCCGTTCAAGATCAGGCTGATGGTATCATCAAGACGCTTCAAAAAGCCGCCTCTGCCTCTCATCAACAAGGTGTTCCAGTTTCTCAATCCTTCTTCGGTTAAAAAGTAAGGTTCTCCTCCCAGGATTCCTCCCCCAAAATAACTCTTAAACCTCATGGATCCAACCTCTGAGAATATCTCAGTGGAGTAATAACCTTCTGGCAGTTCATACTTTCTCATTTTTTCCTTCTTTTCGATCTTTACAATCTTTGGTTTCTCTTCTTCCTTAACACCGGTTCCTTCCCTCTCCACCACTTCAACCGGCAGGTACTCGGGGTATGTTTCCTCTTTGAAGCCTTCGAATTTCGGTGGAGTATATGATAAGAAATTCTTTATTCTGTTCAAGACTTCTTCTTTAGTATATATATCCAGAAAAGAAGCGTGATATGTTTCATGCTTGAAAGGATAATCCTTGAAATCATCGGTTTTAGTGATCCCATCTCCCCTTCCCAGAATCAACTCCGGGTAAAATCTTGCAAGTTGCGTGTTTGAAAAATCTATATCGAAGGGAGGAACATCACCGGAAATCAAAAGCAAGTTCTCTTTCTTAAAACTCAGATTCCTCAACCCCTTCACAATCTCAGAATCTGGTAGAAGATCGCGGTAGTATATGTTAACAGCTTCTAGGTAGTTGAAAATGAAGACGGAAGCGGATTCCGCCATTCTCTCAGGGATTCCGAATATTTCCGCCACGATCTTTGGATCCTTGTTGTAGAAAGCCGCTCCGAAAAAGAGAGGATTAACGATGTTGTTACCTTTAACGGGTGTGGAGATCAGAACGATCTTTCTGAAGTTTTTCACATCTGGATGGTTCTTTAAAAGAGTCAGAACGATCAATCCTCCTATTCCATGCGCAATAACGTCGAAAGTGTATTTATCGTATTTTTTCAGTTCCTCATAGAGTCTTTCACTTTCGAAGAGGACGTAACTCGCTCTACCGGATTTTTTGAACTCATCGTACATTTGATTGTACAGAAGGGATCTTGAATCGATCAAAGGGTACCTATAAAGTGCGATCGTTCTATCTGGGAACACACCTTCCCAGAAATTGACCCCTATCTCATGCATTTCACCCCTGAACGTTGGATCTTCACCAGGAACTATTAGTATAGCCGGTGCTGAGGATTTCGGAGCTTCTTTTATCACACTTATCCCTAGCTCCTGCTTTTTGGGAACCTTTGCCACTATTCCTATGACGGATGTATGAAACGAAGAAACCTCAACGTAATACCCCTTATCATCTTTTTTAATCTGAGAACCTGGAAACACCCTATAGTGATCCCCTGATTTTGGAATGTAAGCAAGGGCCAGATTGTTGTATTCGGGCCCGTAGTAATATTGCGCAGGAAAGTAGTATCTGAATTTCAAAGGCTTCAATGCGAACTCATCAACGTTGTCCGAAGGTCTAACAGAGTAGAACTCAGAGATAAAAGGGCCTAGTCTCCTGTAAGCATTTGCTGTATCACCTTGTATTCTCTCTATTCTGAACTCCTTCTTTCTCCCGAAGGCACCTGGTGGTATATCCACAACAAGATACCTAACGGTGGCACGGCTCCATTCCTCCGCTTTGACCTCAACTTTCTCAGGTTGCTTCAGGAATAGAAAGAAGATGAGCAAGCCACCGATGATCCCACCCGATATGGAGATTAAGAGAATCTTCCTCCTGAGGATCCTTTTAAATATGGATTTGAACCTGTCGATAATCATTTTCTCATAATGGCCTCTTTCACATCCTTGAGGAACTCATATGTCTTCCTGAAGCCCAAACGCAGAAGCTCCAGTGATGTCTCTTCATAGATCTCATCGGCCATTTTCCGAGATTTTTCAACTCCCACGAGTTTTATTAAGGTCTTTTTATTGATATCTTTCCCCACATCCTTTCCTACAAGGTTCGGATCACCCTCAACGTCTTTGAGATCGTCGAAGATCTGGAATGCCACACCAAAGGCTCTTCCCAATTTCTTCAAGGTCTCTTTCAAACTCATTTCATTTGCAACTATCGCGGGGGCAGAGAAGGAAAAACCGAAAAGAGCACCTGTTTTGAGCTCGTACATTTTCAAAACGTTTTCCTCTGTTACGTTCTCACAATTTTCATATTCCACATCCGCGGATTCCCCCAGGAGAAGATCAAATGCGGTTTCGGAGAACTCCCTCATCAGTATGGGGTTCATCGTTCTGGAAAGGATGGAGAAGGACAGGAAAAAGAGGCCATCTCCCGCCAACACAGCGATGTTCTCTCCAAAGACTCTGTGGCAGGCAGGTTTTCCTCTTCTCATATTTGCATCATCTATCGCTGGTAAATCGTCGTGTATCAGTGAAGCCGTATGGAGGAGTTCAACCGCCACAGCAATATCCATTACTATCTCTTGCGATAACCTCAAATCACTGGATACGGAGAAGATGATGTTAGGTCTCAATCTTTTTCCGCCGGCTGTTAAAGCATATTCCATGGCTTTCTCCACAGCCAAATTCAACCTTTTCGGTATTGTCTCCCGCAGTTTTCCCTCAACCAGCCCATTCATCCCTCTTTCCCTCATCCTCTTTCCTACGATTTTCCAGCATTCGTCTGAACATGTCGATATCCATGTTC
>QNAV01000008.1:0-14600 GCA_003641585.1 Thermotoga sp.
AAGGAGGGATCCATTTGATTCTCGAGGAGTTGAAAAATGCGAGGGATTTCTTAGCGGATCAGTTGAGATCGTTCAAACCGGAAGTTCTGGTTGTTCTGGGATCAGGTTTGGGATGTTTAAGTGAGAAAGTTTCCTCACCACTAATAGTCGATTATAAAGATATACCAGATTTCCCCACAACAACGGTGGAGGGACATGAGGGAAGGTTAGTGTTTGGGGAGCTCTTTGGAAAAAGAGTGATGATTATGAAAGGGAGATTCCATTATTACGAAGGTCATCAGATTAATAGGGTGACGTTCCCGATATATCTAGCCTGGGCTGTGGGGGTGAAACGTCTTCTTCTAACGAACGCGGCAGGAGGAATAAACAGAATGTACAAACCAGGTGATATCGTGGCTGTAAGGGATATCATAAACTTCATGTTCACAAATCCTCTGAGAGGAAGAAACGATGAGCGAATAGGCCCGCGGTTCCCTGATATGTCATCACCTGTGGATAAAGAATGGCTTGAAGAACTTTTGAAAGTGAAACCTCTGAAAACAGGTGTCTATATAGCAGTCACAGGACCTAGTTATGAAACACCATCAGAGATAAGAATGTTTGAAAAATTTGGAGCGGATCTTGTAGGAATGTCAACGGTCCCGGAAGTTATAGCGGCAAAGCATTGTGGTATGAAAGTAATGATTTTATCGTGTGTTTCCAACATGGCGGCTGGTATATTAAAAACTCCTCTGTCGCACGAAGAGGTGATAAAAGTCACTAGGATGGTGAAGGATAAGTTCGCATCCATAGTTCAAGCAGCTTTGGGGGTGATGAAATGAAACACTTGATGAGGATAGTATCTGAGATAGAAAAAGCTGAGAAGATACTGGTTCTCGGTCATGTAATGCCAGATGGGGACGATGTGAGTTCTGTTTTGAGCTTGGTGATAGGTTTAGAAAGGATCGGAAAAACGGTAAAAGGATCGATCGATTACACGATCCCCTGGTTCTTTTACGAGCTCGAAGAGGTCAAAAAAATTGAACCGTACGAGTCTTTGATAGAGTATGAGCCTGACCTCATCGTTGTTGTCGATTCATCATCTCCTGAAAGGGTGGGTAGATTCTTACCTTTGCTGTCCAGGAAGAGGACCTGTGTGATCGATCACCATGTGACCAATACGTACTTTGGAAATGTGAATTGGGTTGATCCAACTTTCGCATCAGCTGCTCAGATGATTTATAGATTAAATATGGAACTTGGGGTTCCCTACGATGAAAAATTGGCAACGATCAATTACATGGGTATAGCGACTGATACGGGTTTCTTCAGATTTTCGAATACTGACTCGCGTGTCTTCAGGGACGTTTATGAACTGGTGAAGCTGGGAGCAGATCCACATTTTGTCTCTAAAATGATTCTTGAAAACAAAAGGGTAGAACAATTCAGACTTTTTGCGGAAGTTTTGGATAAGATGGAATTAGATCTGGATGGAAAACTCGTCTACTCCTATATAACTTATGAGATGTATAAAAAATACAACTGCACGGACGAAGATAGTAGTGGATTCGTCGGAGAATTGAGGTCGATAAAGGGTGTGGAGACCGCAATCCTGTTCATGGAATATCCCAAGGGGAAAATACATGTCAGCTTTAGATCTAAGGATTGGTTCAACGTGAGTGAGGTTGCATCGAAACTCGGAGGAGGTGGGCACCCAAGAGCCGCTGGTGTAACATTCGAAAATACGGATATTTTTGAAATAATCAAAGAGGTGATTCCTCTTACGGTTTCTTTGATGGCGGGTGGGAAAAGTGGAATTAGTAAGACTTTTAAGGAGGACCTATATAGGTGATGAATACCTTGCGAAGTATAATGACACCTACAAAAGGGTTAGGTTTCTAGAGAAGGACCTGTTCAATTGTTTCATAGAGATATTCCCAAAATTGAAAAGGCTGAATCTAGAAAAAGTTCTTTTACCAGATTCTTATTTCGTTGAGAAAGATAAGTTCGTCCTGATCTATCCTTACGGGGGAGAGGAACCTCTATCCCCGAAAGATATGAATACACTTCTTTTTAAAACATGGGTATACGATCTGCTAAGAGATCTTGTCCATGTCAAGCTACCTGTACCCGTTCTGGGAAAGAGCGATTTTCTGAAAGGCAACACTTTTCTCTATATACCTTCTTTCCATTGCCCTCGAAAAGTGCCTGAAGACCTTGAAGGGGTATTCATAGCTCCCGAATTTCTGGAAGATGGAAAAATGTACCCAAGTTCAACGGTTTACGTTTTTGGAAAATTCCTAGAGAGTTTGGGGGAGAAAATACCGGACTTTGTAAAAGAGAAGCCCCAGGATAGAACCCTTCACTTCGTTCCGATAAAGCATACCGGATACTTGAGAAGGATTTTCACAACCCCTTACATCGATAGGCCTGAGAGAAAAAGAATATTAGAGATCATATCTTCATATGAGAAGAGAAGGAGAGTTCATGTGATGGAGCTGATAGGACCGCAAAGGGTAGGAAAAACGTTTTTGCTCAGCGTTCTCAAGGAGGATCTGGAAAGAGAGGGTTACACAACCTTGGAAATCAGTTCTTTCGAGGATTTCCTCGATTTGTTGAAAGGAAGATTTGGATCAGTCGAAAAAGACGATGTCATAACCATGTTGGGGGAAATGAGCTTTCTAGATAAGATTGCTATTTTGATCGATGATTATCAAAATGTGGATCTGAGGTTAAAAGCTCTCATAACGCAGCTCAAAGAAGATTTCAAACCCAGAGTACCTGTGATCGTGATCTTAGCGTCCATTAAGGAAACGAGAATAGCGGATGAAACCGTTGAGATAAGGCCGTTTTCAGAAGAAACGATGAGAGAGCTTTTAAGGACAACCCTGAAAGCTGAGGTTGAAAAAGGACTTGTGACATTTGTTCAAAAATTGAGTAAGGGTTTACCAGGATATGCTATTGAATTAATCAAGTACCTGATAAACAGAGATTACATCGAGGAAAAGGACGGAACATGGCGTCTTACCAGAAAGACTATAGAGGGATTGAACTTTCAGAATTTCCTGAAGGAACATCTTGAAGATATCGATGAAACCACAAGAATTTTAGCAAGTGAGATGGCGATACTAGGACAGGAGTTCACGGATAAAGATCTGCGTTATCTATCCTCCATAACGGGCAGGTCTTATGAAGATTACAGAAGAATCGTTGAAACATTGGAGGGTAAAGGCCTGATCCTCCATACCAGCATTGGTCACAGGTTCATACTTAAAGAAGTGTGGGAACACTTCTACAACACGATGCCTGATGAGAAGAGAAGAGTTATTCACGAGAAGTTCATGGAAGTTGCCAGTCCTTTGAAATTGATATACCATAGCGCCATGCTTGGAAAGGAAATTACAGGAATTGTCAGAGTAATAAACTGCATCAGAAAGGAGTTCTGGAAGTATGAGAAGAGCAAAGAATTTCTGGAACTCTTGAAGGTCGTGGAAGAGCTACTTGGGGGAAGGGAGTCTTACTCAGTTGTGTCTTTGAAGATGAAACTGCTTGATAGGTTCGGTAAGATACCTCTCATAAAGGATCTCAAATTACCGCGTAAGGAGTATTGCTGGTATTGGTGCTTCCTTCAGGAAAGCTTCTCTAGAAACCCTGCTGCGATTCTGAAAGAATTTCAGAAAAGATCCGAGGGACTTACTTCGTTCGAGAAATTCAAAGCAATAGTGACGATATTAAGGTGCTATGTGAGGCGAGGAGGAGTACCTGACAGGAGTATCGTGGATATGGGTGACGGAATCATCAAAAGTTTCCATAGAGTCCACAAGAATTTCTCCTATTATGAGGCTCTGTATTATCTCTATTTGTCACAACTATTCAACGATGAGCACTCTCTGATCAAAGCCCTGGAGATAGCAGAAAAGGAATCTTTCCTCGATGTTCTGATGAACGTTTATGTGAATTACGGATCCACCATGTTGAATCTGAACCTGGCACAAAAGTATTACATAAAAGCTCTTGAAATCGCTAAGAGCTTGGAGGATCTAAACAATGTGTTAATACCACAATCGAACCTAGCGTGGATAGCCCTGTACTCCAGTGATGTTGGTGGTTTCTTCAGAAAGTTATCGGAATTGAGGAAACTTTGTCATTTCTTGGGGAACGACGAGATACTGGCGTATACTTATTTCCTCGAGGGAAGTCATCACTGTTACAATAGAGAGCTAGAAGAGGCTTTAGAAGATTTCGATGTTGAGTACAAGATAGAAGAAAGAGCCGGTATTGCTCATAGATCTTTAAGAGCTAAGGTAACGTGTCTTGCATACAATGGTGACATTGAAAAAGCGCGAGAAATCCTGAGAAGCGATGATCCCGCTTTCGATCATCCATTTTTCAGGAATTTCAGAGATATGATACTGGCCTCGAACGATGAAGAGTTTTTAAAGGTATGGAAAGTACGGTTAGAAGAGAAGATCGTTTACTTCAATGAAGAAATTGCTGTTATATTTGCGGAGAAATTGGCACTTTTGGATCCTGAAGGATTTGAGAGCTTTCTCTATGAACTTGAAAAGAGAAACGCAGAAAGTGGCATTAGACTCTCTTTAGCGCAAGTTTACGAAGCCTTTGGTAGATTCTACTCGAAACTTGGAAAGAATTTTAAGGCGGAAAGATGCTTCAGAAAGGCAATTGCTATATACGACGAAATAGGTTACGAAGGAGCTTCGAAATATATTAGGAACTTCATAGAATACGAACCTGGAATAACCACTATCTCTAGGGTGGATGTCTTGAGTACTCTCAGAGCATCAAGAGCTGAATTTGAAATCACACGGATCCTGGAGATAATGGCTTACAAACTCGCTGATTTTGTCCCCTACGAAGGTGTCATAATGAAGATACTGACTGGAGAATCAGAGGAGGTATGTGGTTTCAAACTAGGAAAAGTGAGGGAACTGAAGGAAGATAGCATATCCTTCAATCCATTGCAGATATGTTTTGAAGACAGAATAGATGACGAACATCTTCTCAGAATGTGCGTCAACCTTGGAAACATAAAGGTGGATAAATCGACAGTATGGCAGATGGTAGAACTCGTGGAATTTGTGGAAAACCTTCTGCTCCTCAATCTCAGGAATTCCCTTTATAGGCAGAAAAGTATGTATGACAGCTTGACAGGGCTATACTCGAGATGGTACTTCATGGAGAGACTCTATGAAGAATTCAGCAGGGTCAGAAGGTATGGTGGCGTGTTGTCCGTCGCCATGTGTGACATTGACAACTTCAAGAGAGTGAACGATCGGTATGGGCATCTGACTGGTGATAGTGTTTTGAAGAGCATTGGAAAAATTCTCAGGGAGAACACCCGGTTCTCGGATGTGGTGGGAAGGTATGGGGGAGAGGAGTTCTCGATAATATTCCCCAACACATCGCCTGATAGGGCCACCTTAGCTCTTGAGAAATTGAGGAAAATTGTGGAAGAACACGATTTTGATGGTGTGAAAATAACTATGAGTTTTGGCTGTTCCTCATTCCCTAAAGGGGGAATTAGAACGCCAGAAGATCTCTTAGCGAAAGCTGATGAGGCTCTTTATGTAGCAAAGTGCAAGGGAAAGAACAGGGTTGTTTCTCTCTGAATTTGGGGGTGTCTTTCAATGTTGAAAAAACTTACGATCGTGTTTTTTCTTATTTTATGGCCCTTCCTCGGTCTTTCAGCCTTCATAACTGGTCCCACAGTGATAAAGCTTCCTCACGACAGTTTGGGTGTTTACAAAGATGACGAAGAAAGATACCTGCTTTTCATATACAAGGTGAAGAATTCCTATTTGGAAATTCTCAGAAAGTCTCTGAGAAATGAGACGGTGTATTACAGAGATCTGGATACTGAACTTGCAGCAAGTTATGTCGTTGGAGAAGACGAGCAGGGAAGAGTGGATATACCTTTCATGGTGCCGGGGTTGTATCTGTGCGTTTTGAAGAGCAGGTATGGAGTAGAAGATACGGTGTTGGTTACCATAACAAACTTGGATTTTATGGTATTCATTGATGAACGGAAAATACATCTATTCGCTTTTAACACAAGAGATGGTATGCCGGTGAAAAGGGCAAAGGTGTATCTCATCGATTCAGAAGGAAATGTCCTTGAAAAGGCTGTAACCGATGATAATGGGATGGTTGTGATGAACGAAATACCAGATAATATTCTACTCGAAAAGGATGGGACATACGCTTACACAAGGCTATGGAGAAGAGTTTCTGAGAAACCTTCAAAACTTTTCTTCATAACCGACAGGCCGGTTTACAGACCTGGTCATACAGTTCATTTCAGGGGAACAATTATCAAGAAGGAAGGTGGTATTTTTACACCTTTGAAGGGGAGAAAAGTCTCGGTTACCATAAGAGATCCGAATTTCAACGAGCTGTTCCTTGAAAATTTCGAAACGAATGATTTCGGGGGTTTCTGGGGGGATTACAGGCTGAGCGATACGGCACCGGTTGGTATATACAGGATCGAAATAGATATGAAGGGGATTGGAAAGTATAAGCACAGTTTTCTCGTGGAAGAGTACAGGAAGCCGGAATACAAAATAACTATAGAAACAGATAAGGATGAATACATTTCTGGAGATGTTATAAGATACCTGATAAACGTGTCGTATTTCAACAGGCAACCCGTTGTAAACGCAGAAGTAGCCTATTACGTTTACAGCAATCCCGAAGGATTTTGGTATGATGAGGGATCAAAAATGGTCTATTACGGTGTGGGTTACACTGATTCAAATGGAAACATAGAAGTTCCTGTCAGAATAAGAGAAGGTTTCGATGGTTGGTACAGTATAAACGTTATAGCAGTCGATACCAGTCAAAGGCAGGTTGAGGAGACCAAAAGAGTTAGAGTACATGCAGATGACGTTTCCATAAACTTCGATAAATCCTTCTACGATATACCTCCTGGAGTTCCCTCTGCGATACATGTAACGATAACAGATTTAAAAGGAAGGCCTTTGAATGGAACAGCCACTGTTTTTTTAAACGACACAATATATGGGAAGTACCAGGTGAAAGATGGAGATCTTTTCGTAGATGTAACGTTGGAAGAGGTGGATATGTACAGATTAAAAGTAGTCTTTGGAAAAGCTAAAAAAACTGCCTTCATTTATGTATGGAGTGGTGCGCTGGGAGAAAAATGGCATGTCAGAAATCTGATGATTTTCAGGGATAAGGATAAAGTCAAATACTACGTTGGTGATGAGATGATCATAACTGTGATATCTCCCAGGAAAATGCCAGCCCTTTTGACCATCTTGGGAGTGGAAACGTATTACTTGAAATTTGTGCATTTAAAGGAAGGAACGAACATTTTTAAATTCACAATACCAGGAAGAATCGTTGAGAACAATCTGTTTTTCAGGTTTTATACGTATGAAAGAGGTACCTACTGGAGAAAAAAAGAGTTCAAAATACCCGTTGTTCCGAACAAAAAACTCGCAAGACTTTCAGTGATCCTGGATAGAGGTAAATATGAACCTGGTGAAAAGGTGAAGATCGTTTTCAACACGGATACGGATCTGGATGTAACGATATCAATGGTTGATGAAGCGATTTATTCCATGGTTGGGAAAAAACCACCTGATTTTGAAAAGTTTCTTTACCCCGATTTGAAAGAGCCGCACGTGGAAATTTACAATGGTTATAGGTATTTGCCATACGCTAACATTCCTGGAGGAAATAAAGAGAGAGAAAGATTGTTGGCGTTGATGAAAAAGAAAAAAGACCACATGTTTTTATCTGAAAAGGATGAAGGAGTAGCCGCTAAGATAAACGTGAGGGAATATTTCCCCGATACCGCTCTCTGGATTCCAAGTTTACCACTAAGAGCAGGAACTCCTGTTGAACTCGTATTTTCACTTCCTGACACTATAACTACATGGAAAATGGGAATCTACGGAATTGGTGGGAAAAAGATGGCTCAAAAATTCCTGGATGTTCTGGTAACCAAAGATTTTTATGTCCGTCCGATTCTTCCCACGTTCTTCAGAGAAGGGGATAAAATGGAGATAGGCGCTGTTGTGAACAACGCGACCGATCAAGCAACCAAAGCGAGGGTTTGGATAGATCTCTCTGATGGTTTGAACCTTTTGAGTGAAAGGTCAACGGAAGTTGTGATTCCCCCCCATGGTTCCGTAAGCATCAACTGGTGGGTGGGTGTTTCAGGTTTTGATGAATCTTCCACTGTAACCATCTACGCTGCTTCTTCTCTCAAGGATGCGGTTGCTTTGAAAGTTCCTATAAAGGCTTTTGCTTTCAAACGTGAATTCTACAGGTTGTTGATACTCAATGGAAGTGAGATTCTAAGGCTTCCCGATGGAAAGAAACGGGAAGGTTATGTGAGAAGCCTTGAAAGCTTAAAGCCGATAATCCAGGATTCCATAAAGAAGCTCATAAAATATCCATACGGATGTACAGAGCAAACCATGAGTAGTTTTTTCCCAGCTGTTGTGGCAAAACTCTCAGGAATTGTCGTGGAAAATTTGGACGATATTGTGAACAAAGGTCTTACAAGACTCTATTATTATCAGCACTATGATGGAGGATGGGGCTGGTGGAAAACGGATGAAAGTGATGATTTCATGTCGGCTTATGTCATGGAAGGTCTGTTTTATGCTAAGAAAGCAGGATACATGGTATCTAAAACTGTCATAGAACGAGGTATCGATTATTTGAAAAGCAATCCATCTGCGTATGGTGAGTACGTTTTGAGTCTTTACGGAGAAACTTCCAATTACAACCCTGTAGATCCACTGGACTATATCTTTCTATCCCTGAAATCTATGAGTTATACCGAGAAAGCGCTGAAATATGTTGAAGAAAGAGGTAACGTCGCGTTTGTGAATTTAGATACAGATTTCTTCTTAACAAAGGTTCAAATGACTGCGATACTCCTTAGAGCCCTCAACAAATGGGACATTGAGAAGAGGTTACAGAGAAAGCTGGTGAATTACCTACTTTTGAAAAAAGATGGTGTGTTCTGGTGCTCAACAAAGGATACTTCCTATGCCGTTCTAGGTCTTCTAGAAGTTTCAGAGAATTTGGGGAAATCCGATATAAGACTTCTGAAGAACGGGGATTATGTATCCTTAAAACCAGGTGAGAAAGTATCCATCGATGATAAAAAAGTGATAGTTTTGGATGGTAGCGGTATAGTTGAGGTGAGGATGTCCTATTTTGAGGTACCTGAAAGGAAAGTAACGGAAGGCTTTGATATAGAACGGAGTTTCTATAAAAGATACGAAGTGTTGACTGAAACTGGGAGTGAAACATCCATCGTGGATGCTTTCTTACCTCTGGATGCGGATTACGTTCCTTTAAAAATAAGAGAGGTTGATTTTGTGCCTTCTCTTGTAAATCTAGAAATGAGTGCGCTCGGAAGAACATTGGATGTCGGCGGTAGGAGGGTTACGCTTCCAGAAGGTGTAAGAAAAGTCTACATCCTTGAAGACGGTACATACGTGGCAGAGGGTGAAGGTGCTTACTACCTTCTGTCGGATACCGTATGGAAGAAAATACCTGTGGTACCAAATGGAAGTTTTCTAGGATGGGAAAACGGAAAGCTGTTGATGTATGGAGAGGTGGCTTTTACAGGTAATACCCAGAATATCCTCTCTGCTGGTTTTTATGAAATCCAGTTTAGGGAAGAAAAGGTAACTCCAAAAGTTGGAGATATAATGAAAACGGTTGTCCGCTTAAAAGATGGAATAGGAGACTTCCTTGTTCTGGAGGATTTCTTTCCGTCTTGCGCTCAGATTCTCGATAGATATAAAGAAAAGATCATGTACAAAGAGGAGTCTTACAAGTTCTCTTATTACTGGTATTACGCCTGGAAATACTGGTATACAGCCATGGAAGTGCACGACGACATGGTGGCGTTTTTCATGTATCACTACACTGACGGAAAGGTTGAATACTATTGGAGAGTGACGGCGAATGGAACGTTCAAAGTGTTACCCTCAAGGATTTATCCCATGTATACAAAGGGGTTCTATGGTAGTACTTCTTCTGATACTCTTGTTATCGGTAAATGAATTCGGGGCTTTTTACACTCTGAAAGATCTACCAGAGGACTTACAACACAACTTTTACAGGATATGCGCAAAATGGAATTTGAGGATACCTGAAAAAGATGTCGTAATATACGAAGCGCGATCTTTGGAAGAATTTCGCGATATCACGGGTCAAACTTATAGAATAGGTGGTTTGTATTCTGATGGTGCAATAATCGTGCAGCCCTTCTTGGTGTTGGAGAGAAAAGGCCTGTTCGAAAGAATCATCATCCATGAGCTTCTTCATTGGGTTCTTCAGGAGAATTACGAGTTACCAAAATGGTTCGAAGAAGGTTTCATAATGACTGTTTTAGAAATTAGACCTCAAGATATGGATGGTCTTCATAGATTCTACTTGGAGAAATTTCTGAAAGAGGTGAAATATGAAGATATTCGTCTATATCTTGATTCTCATAGGATTTCTAGCGATGGAAGAGATAATAAATCATCTGATGTTCCACGTTGAATTGAATGAGAGAACATTCGTTGTGAAAGATATATCGGATCTCTCGATAGATGGGTACTTTGTAGGAATATCACAGGTTTCATCGTATCCAGAGAAAGATCTGTTTTGGGAGAGGGATAGGTTGATCGTCAAGAATGTGAAACCAGGTGATGAAAAGATCCAATTGATTTTCAAAGGTAGAGGTATTTTCAAGAAGATTAAGAAAGTCACGCTGAAAATACTTCCATCAAAGGAGGATGAAGATGGAGATGGATTTCCCGATTCAATGGAGTTGAGAGGAAAAGATGTCTGGAATTTCAGAAATTGGTTTATACACATAGCCAACTCCTTATATTATTCGGATACATCCAGATGGCGGGAGGAAGAGAGAGATTGTGCTGGTTTTGTGAGGTTTTGCTTTATAGAAGCTCTGCGTGTCCACAACAACCTGTGGGTCAAGAAGATGAATTACACTGGCCCTATCTTCGAGGATGTTCAAAAGTACAATTATCCCAATATACCAGTAGTAGGAGATAAACCGTTTAGGATAGTCCCACCTCCCTTTCGAGGATCTCAGGATTTTTCTTACTTTGCCTCCTCCAGATACCTCAAGGAATACAGCATGACCTTTGTGACGAAAAACGTTGAGGAAGCGTTACCGGGTGACATAATGATCTATTTTCATCCTCAGGATGTATCATTTCCATTTCACATGATGATATACATAGGAAATTTGGGACTCACCGACGATGAAGGATGGGTTGTGTATCACACGGGTCCTGTTGAGGGTGGAGGAGAACTCAGAAAGGTTAATTGGAGAGATCTTTTGAACGCCGATCCAGCTTGGCAACCTGATATCCTCAACCCTCATTTTTTAGGATTTTTTAGATTCAGCATACTGGACAATTGAAGCTGATGGGTTATCCTATTATTGGAGGAGATAGCATGATAGTGGAGAAGGTTTTCAAAAAAGGAGATCTCTTCGTCGCCGTTTCCAGTGAGAGCCCTTTTTATCCAGATGGAAAAGGTGGTCAACTCGGAGATAGAGGAAAGATTGCTGGTGTCGATGTTGTGAGGGTGAAGGAGGAAAATGGGAAGATCCTTCATTTTTTGAAAGAAGAGATTCCCACTGGTGAAGTTGATTACATCATCGATGAGGAAAGAAGAAAAGATATAGCATGTCAGCACACAGCCCAGCACATTCTCTCTGCTGCTTTTGTCAAGGTTGCGGATGTGGACACGGTGGGATTCCATATGGGAGAATTTTATTCAACGATAGATTTGAATGTTCCCGTTTTGACCAAAGAAACTCTCGAAGAGGCAGAAAAACTATCGAACGATGTGATAAAAGAATGTATACCTGTTGAGGTACTTTTTTTGGATCGCGAGGAAGCGGAAAAACTCAATCTCAGAAAGCCGATCAGTGAGAAGATCAAGGGGAAAGTTAGAATCGTGAAGATCGGTGATTTTGATCTATCCGCCTGTGGGGGATTTCATGTTCAAAACACCGGTAGTATAGGCATCGTGAAAGTTGTGGATACGGAGAAGGTCAAAGGAAACCTCACAAGGATTTATTATGTCGCGGGGGATAGGGCTATAAAGGATTATGAAAAAAGAGTGGATCTTCTGAAAAAACTCTCAGTAGTTCTCACAACGTCTATAGATGAGATGGAAAAGAGGATTTTGAACCTTCTAGATAAGGTGAAAAGTCAGAGCTCTATGATCGAAAAGTTATCGGAAGAATTTGCAAAAACTCTGTCAAAAGAACTTTTGGCAAGAGCTGAGAAATTGAATGATTTTCAATTGGTTTTCTATGAAGGTTTCCCAGAGGTAGGGAGATTCCTTCCGAAGTTCCTCGCGGACGTTAAAAACGTCATTTTAATAGTGAAAAACGGTGATAGATACGACATAGCTTCCTCTTCTGTAAATTGCGGAGACCTTGCCAAGAAGATTTTGGAAAGATTTGAAGGTAAAGGCGGTGGTGGTACGAAAAGAGCAACTGTCGTTTGTAAATGCGATTTCGATGAAATGAAAAAGGTATTGGAGGAATTACTGTTATGATCGTTAATTTTGCAGGCACAGGAAACGTTTCGAAATTTTTCGCCAAAATTTTGTCCGATGATTTCGATATTCGCTTTGTGATCTCGAGGAAGAGAGAAAAAGCGAAAGCGTTCGTAGGATGGCTTGGAAAAGGTCAGGGAATTTCTTACGATGATCTTTCAGCTCTGGAAGGGATCGTATTCGTCCTCGTTCCAGATAGATGTATAAGACAGGTATACGATGTGCTGAAAGAGAAAGCGAAAGAAGGTACCGTTTTTATACATGCAAGCGGTTACCTACCATCTTCGATCTTTCAAGATGCGGACAGCAAGGGATGGGGAAGGGCATCACTTCATCCCAACTTTTCCTTCTCAGATTTTCAAAAAGCTCTTGAAAGAAGAAAGGACATTATCTTTGGTATAGAGGGAAACAAATCGGGTATAGAATCCTGCATCAAGATTGTGAATCTCATCTCCGGAAAATATGTTGTGATTCCTGAAGATAAGAAACCCTATTACCATCTTGCAGCAGTTGTTGCCGCGAATTTTCTTGTAGGATTGGCTTATCTTTCAAAGAGACTCTACGAAATCTCTGGTGTTGAATCGGTACCAACTCTGCATTTGATGGAAACAACTGTGGAGAATATGAAAAAAATCGGTATTGAAAAAGCTCTCACAGGGCCTGTAGCTAGAGGGGAGAAGGAGATAATAAGGAAAGAAGGAGAGATATTCGAGCAAGTTTTCCCAGAATACGTGGATCTCTACTGGAGCATGGTGAAGGTTTTAAAAGAGGTGAAAAGGCATGGATGTCATTAAAATTATGAGAATGAAAGGGAAGGAAAAAATCGTTATGATAACCGCTTACGATGCTCCCAGTGCCAGAATTGCCTGGGAGGCAGGAGTAGACATAATTCTCGTTGGGGATTCTTTGGGTAACAACGTTCTGGGTTACAAGGATACGATACCTGTGACGATGGAGGAGATGCTCATTCATGTTTCCGCTGTGAGAAGAGGAGCAGAGGAAGCTTTTATAGTTGCAGACATGCCTTTTCTTTCATATCAAGTTTCTGAAAGTGAAGCGATCAAAAACGCAGGTCTTTTCTTAAAGTGCGGTGCCAATGCTGTTAAATTGGAAGGGGGGAGAGAGCTTGCAGGGTTGATAAGGAAATTGGTCGCATCTGGAATACCGGTTATGGGACATCTGGGACTGACACCACAGTCAGTGAACGTCTTTGGCGGCTACAAGGTGCAGGGAAAAACTGAAGAGAGTAGGAAAAAATTGATAGAAGATGCTATGGCTCTGGAAGAAGCAGGTGTTTTCTCCATAGTCCTGGAAATGGTTATGGAGGAGGTCGCTCGTGAAATAACTGAGAAAGTTAAGATCCCAACGATTGGTATAGGCGCTGGAAGATATTGCGATGGACAGGTTTTGGTGTGGCACGATGTTCTGGGATTGAATCCGGAGTTTTCTCCAAGGTTTGTAAAGAAATACGCAGATCTTTACAGGATATCTTTGGAAGCTGTTAGAGCATACAAGGAGGAAGTTAAGGAAGGAAAATTTCCGGGTGTTGAAAACGTCTTCAGAAAAAAGTGATATTCTTCTTCAGTTGTGTTAATATAGACTCAAAGAAAAGATCGGGAGGTGATCGATGTGAAGAGATTTCTAGGAGTGCTGTTTTTGATGACCACGGTTATCCTGCTAGGAGCGGGTTTCAAGGATGTCCCCGTTAATCATTGGGCTTACGAAGCAGTCATGAAGATGGCAGAAATTGGTGTCATAACAGGTATGCCAGATGGTACATTTCAGGGAAACTCCCCAATGACAAGATATCAGGTTGCTTTAGCCTTTTACAGGTTCTTGAACTACATTGAAAAGACGATAGCCCCTAAAAAGGAAATCGAGGCTGCGGTCAATAAAGTTACAACCCTTGAGGATTTGGTCAGCACAGCTTTGATGAAGCTTCAGAGAAACGCAGAGGATATATCGAATCTGAAAAGTGATTTCTCGAAACTCCAGACGGAGGTTGCTGGCCTCAGAAGTAC
>QNAV01000009.1:0-13089 GCA_003641585.1 Thermotoga sp.
CACAGGTGATCCTTCAAGTATCAAGAGTTTCTCCAAAGGAACCCAATCTTCGAAAGTCACTTCGAAGAAATCCAGATATCCGACCATCTCAGCTCCTTCAGTCACGAAAAATGGATGAGCGATCTCAGATGATAGAAAGCCTAAAAGTCCTTCATCCCAAGCTATGAAATAATCGCTCAGTATGTTCCCTTCAAGGAGATCCGGAACGGGAGAGAATATGTTGAGCGTTTCGACGTTCTCTTTCACGAGATCCTTGATACCAGATAACCTGAAATCTTTATCGACTGGTTTACAAGGCCCCCAGGATTGCCAATTGTTTATCAGCAGGCGTTTTGGTATATCAAACCTTACCACCTCAAGTCTGCCGGGTTTACCCTTCACCCTTCCTGAAACGATCCATCCAAGGTGTGTTTTCTCCAACATCCACTCCAGCGAGTACTTTTTCTCTTCAACTGTGAAGGAACCTTCTTTGAGTTTCTTACAAAAGATCTTCATGTCTTGTACCTCCTTATGATAACGTTACCGGAAACGATTATAACACTTCCGATGATGGAAATCAAAATATAGTTTAAAGACAAAACTGTCTTTTTTAGGATATCTGTCGGATACCATCATATTGAGTAGAAAAAACGAGCAATCAGCAAATATGTGGAGAATTGAAAGGGTATTCTCCCATTTTCGAGATTTATGTGAATATTTCATGAACTTTCGAGGTTTTAGATATTGAAAAAATGTGATAAATTTTAGGATGTATATACATGATAATGGTTGTATATACACTGGAGGGAGATAAAATGGGCAAAAACATCAAAGCACATGTTGTAACACACACTCACTGGGATAGAGAATGGTACATGACCTACGAGATTTTCAGAAAGCGTCTTTTGAATCTTATAGATCTATTGATCGAAAATCTCCCGAAAAAAGAGTGTTTCAAACATTTCATGCTGGATGGACAGACGGTTGCTCTCGAAGATTACCTCGAGATGAGGCCTCATAAAAAAGACAAATTGGTCCAGCTGATCAGGGAAGGGAGAATATCCGTTGGCCCTTGGTACACTCTACCGGATGAATTCCTAATTTCTGGGGAGTCCTTTATAAGGAATTTTCTGGTAGGAAAAAGTGTTCTTGAAGAGCTTGGAGTGGAAGGAATGAACATAGGATACCTTCCAGACATGTTCGGCCACAACGCTTACACTCCCTCGATCCTAAAAGGCTTAGGACTTAAAGGAGCGGTGATTTGGAGAGGTGTTGGAGGATCCTGTAGGAAAACGGAGTTCTTATGGAAATCTCCCAATGGTGATGAAATCGTCACTGTCAACTTGATCAGATCTTATTCCAATGGTGCTCACTCTGGAAAGAAAATGGAGGATATGAAAGAAGTGTTTAAGAGAGAAATCGAAGAGCTTTCAAAACATGCTACAACCAAAAATATCCTGATAATGAATGGAACCGATCATGAATTTCCACTCCTCGATCTTCCCAGAAATTTTGATGAATGGTCCAAAGAGATAGGAGCAGAGATCGTCCATTCCTCGTTGGAGAGGTATTTAAACGATGTTCTGGACGAGAAACCGAACCTTGACGTAGTTGTAGGGGAACTACGAGATCCCAAATATGAACCTGTCCTCAGAGATGTTACATCCACAAGGATCTATTTGAAGTTGAAAAATTTTGAAAGTCAGATTTTGTACCAAAGGTATTTAGAACCTTTATCTGTACTCTCGACTAAGAAAGAAACATTGAATGAGATCGAATACGGTTGGAAGATGATACTGAAATCACAACCTCATGACAGTATTTGTGGTTGCAGTCTGGACAGAGTGCATAGAGATGTCGATGTTAGACTTTCAAGAGCTATGGAAGTTGGGCTTTCGGTTATGAGCAGTATATTTAGGGAGCTGCTCGACGAAGGAGAGAAAGCCATTGTCGTTTTCAATCCTTACGAAAGGGAAAGAAAAGCCGTCGTCAAAGGGATTCTCAATTTGGATCCCAACGAAAACTGGATCCTGGTAGATGATGAGGGTAACTCGTATGACTTTTACGTTGAAAAGGCTAATCCCATTGAATTCGTGAATCACCTTCACACACCTGGGGATGACTCGTATCTTGAGATAATACCCTTCATGTCGAGATATCTCAAAGCATCGAGTACAAATGCGGCTTTCATGATGGAACCTTCGCGGGTTATGTTCCAAGCTACCTTACCCGCTCTCGGCTTTAAGAGATTTTACCTTAGGAAAGGTTCATCCAGAGAAATGAAAAGTGGGTCTACAAGTTTTGAAAACGATTATTACAGATTCTCTCTAAACGATGATGGTTCCTTCAGAATAAAGGATAAAGTCAACGGTGTAACTTATGGTAAGCTCAACTTCTTCGAAGACACAGGTGATGCTGGAGATGAGTATAACTTCTCACCTGTTTCAGAAGATGTGCGAGTTGATAGGCCAGATAGTGTGAAAATCGAACGAGTTCGCGATTTAGGATTCATCAAAGAAGTAGAATTGTTCGCAAGTTACAGAATCCCTAAGGAGCTGTCCGGAGATAGGAAAGCAAGATCGAACGAAGCGTTGATGATACCGTTGAAGCTTGAATACATACTCTTCAGAGACGAACCGAGAGTGGATATCATAGTTGAGATTGAGAACAAAGCTAAGGATCACAAATTCACAGCAAATTTCATCTTTCCTGAAGAAGTCGACAAAATAATGAACGATAGTTACTTTGGCCTTGTTGAACATCCAACGGTTCTCGAAAACGATGAGGAGGCTATAGAGGAAATTGTTCCCAGATACGCTATGGAAAGTTTCCTGGCAATCTTGGGAAATAAAGGAAAGTGCATGATAATCACCAGAGGGCTTCACGAGTATGAGGTTCAAAGAAACGATGTAACGAAGATCAGTATAACGCTCCTTAGGGCTGTTGGATGGCTTTCAAGAGGGGATTTGAAAACTAGAAAGAATCACGCAGGTCCTTACATTCCAACTCCTGAAGCCCAATGTCTTGGAAAGTACAGGTACAGGTATTCCTTTCACATATTGAAAGAAGGCTCAGCAGAAGAGATGTTCGAAAATTCTAAGAAATTTCTCCTTGATCCAGTTTTGATGCCAGCCTCAAAGCTTCCAGAAAATGTGTTCCCACATTTTACAGCAGAGAAAGGTGTATTTTTAAGTGCGCTGAAAATCTCACATAAGAGGAATGGCATAATCATCAGATTCTTCAATCCGACTGATAAAAAGAAAAAACTCTCATTTGAAAGAGACGTGGAGGTAGTGAACATGGCTGAAGAACCAATAGGAGTGAAGTCCAAAGAGATAGTCATGAAACCTGGTGAGATAGTGACGGTGAAATTCCCTTTGGGGGGATAACCCTAAAATCTCATGTGGGAGGTTGGTAACATGAGGAAGCTTCTTTTAATCCTAACCCTGATTGTTCTGAGCACCTTCGCTATGGCAGAAGTCGTAGAGATAGTCTTCTGGCACAACATGTCCAACCCTGTTGACAAGAAATCCATTGAGGAATCCGTTGCAAAATTCAACAAGACTCATCCAAACATAAAAGTCAAAGTTGTCCTCGTTCCAGGAACTGAAACCGAAGTTACCAAGCTCATGACAGCTGTTGCTGCAGGAACGGGGCCAGATGTTTACTACTTGGATAGGTTCACAGTGGCTCAAAGGGCTCATCAAGGGGTTCTTGAATGCCTTGAAGATTATCTTGTACAACTTGGTGTGGATGTTGAAAAGCTCAAATCCAAATACTTCGATTTCGCTATAGCTGAAGCCACCTACAATGGAAAGTTGTATGCTCTCCCATGGGACACCGATGTCAGGGTTCTCTACTACAACAAAAAACTCTTCAAGAAAGCAGGTCTTGATCCCGATAAACCACCTGTTACTATCGATGAGCTCGATGAATATGCAGAGAAGCTAACTATAATCAAGAACGGTAGGATAGAACAGCTTGGATTCATACCATGGTTCGGACAGGGGTGGCATTATACCTGGGGATGGGCATTCGGTGGTAAATTCTACGATGAAAAGACGCAGAAACTCTGCTTTGCAGATGATCCGAAGATAATCGCTTCCTTCAAATGGCAGAAGAAGTATGCTGACAAATATGGAATGAAGAACATAGGAGCGTTTCAGTCAGCGTATACGGGCGCGAATCTGAATCCATTCCTTGCTGGGAAACTCGCGATGGTCGTCGATGGTAACTGGTTCCTCGCACAGATCAGAACTTTCGCTCCAAAAGACTTTGAATTCGGTATCGCTCCGATTCCATACCCCGTTTATGGAGAAGCTGGAAGCACGTGGGCTGGAGGCTGGAGCTTAGTCATCCCGAAAGGTGCAAAGCATCCAAAGGAAGCAGCAGAGTTCATTCTTTACATGGCTACAGAGGGTCAGGTCAAGTACGCTATAGACACTTACCATCTGCCCACTTACAAAGAGGCAATACCCGGTCTGGTGGAAGCAGATCCCATGCAGAAATACTTTGCAGAACTTCTGCCAAAGGCTCACTGCAGGCCTGTCATTCCAGTTGGAGCTCTGCTTTGGGACAAACTTACAGAAGCAAGGGACTACATACTCTGGGGAAAGAAGACGGTTGAACAGGCTCTCAGAGACGCTCAAGAAGAGGTTCAAGAGGCTCTAGATAAAGCACTCGGAAAGAAATGAGCCCCTGGCCCCCTCCTCGGGGGCCGTTCAAATCCACCCTGAAGATAGGGGGTAGAAAGATGAGGAAATACCAGCGTAGAAACTTCGTAAAGGGTATGTTATTCATCCTACCTTGGCTAATTGGCTTTGCTGTCTTTACCGCTTATCCCATCATCGCATCTCTCTACTTCAGTTTCACTGAATATCACGTCACGACGAAACCTCAATGGGTAGGCCTTGAAAATTATAAAAAGTTGTTCAATGACGTTTTGTTCTTAAAATCCCTGACCAACACACTGTACTACGTTGCCGGACTCGTACCAATAGGATTGGTGGTAGGACTCGTTCTAGCTTTGCTTTTAGTTCAGCCTCTCAAAGAGATCGTTTTTTACAGAGGAATAATATATTTCCCAAGTATTGTTCCAGCTTATGCTTTCGCAACCATAGGTATCTGGTTCTTTCATCCTTATTTGGGGTTCATAAACCACATTCTGGGATTCTTTGGTATAGACGGCCCCATGTGGCTTTCAGATGAAAACTGGGCAAAATTCACGATCATACTGCTTTCCCAATGGGGAGCAGGTGGAACCGCTCTGATATACATGGCAGCCATAAAAGATATACCAAGAGAGCTTTACGAAGCAGCAATTCTTGATGGTGCAACAAGATGGCAGATGTTTAAGAAGATCACGTTCCCTCTGATATCACCAGCAACTCTTTATTACCTAGTGATAGCAACCCTTGGTGCGCTTCAGATATTCGACCTTCCTCAAATAATGACAGGAGGAGGACCCGCGAATTCAACACTTTCCTACGTTATGTACCTCTATAGACATGCCTTCACTTATGTGAACATGGGGTACGCTTCAGCGATGGCATGGATTCTGTTCATCATATCGATGTTTCTAACGTTCTTGATTTTCAAGACATCTAAACGCTGGGTCTTCTATTATGGAGCGAGAAGGTAATAGGGAGGTTGAAGGATGCTGGGTAAGAGAGCTAAGGAGAAGATCAGATTAAATATAATGAGACTTCTTTTAATCATTGTAACCTTTGTCTACATTCTTCCATTCTTCTGGATGGTTTCAACTTCTCTAAAGGCCGACCAAGATCTGTTTTTGATACCTCCGAAGTGGTTTCCTATACCTCCAGAGTGGTCCAATTACAAAAATGCAATAGAGTATTTCCCGTTTTTTACTTATTTCAAAAACAGTTTGATAATAACATTTGGATCAGTGCTGGGGACTCTCCTAGTTAGTCCCTTGGTTGCTTATGGTTTTTCAAAGATATATTGGCCTGGTAGAGATTTCTTCTTTTATCTCATGTTGAGTACCATGATGCTACCTTTCGCTGTGACAATGATACCAACCTTCATTATCTTCAAGAAATTGGGGCTTGTGAACACCCTGTGGCCTTTGATCATTCCCTCCTTCTTCGGTGTACCGATGCACATATTTCTCATAAGACAATTTTTCAACACCATACCTGACGATTTCATAGACGCTGCGAGAGTCGATGGTGCTTCTGAGCTTCAGATCTATTGGAAAATAATGCTTCCACTGTCGAAACCCATACTACTCCTTGTTGGGCTCTTTCAATTCATAGGTTCATGGAACAACTACATCGGTCCACTCATATACCTGACAGATGAAGAGAAGTATCCTCTCGCTCTAGGGTTACCTCTGTTTTTGGATAGATATGGAACGCATTGGAACTGGATGATGGCCGCATCCACCCTAGCTATAACACCAATAGTCATTTTCTTCTTCTTCGCTCAAAGCTATCTCATAGAAGGTATAAAACTTACAGGTTTGAAGGAGTGATCCTTCCCATGAAGATATTGACCATATTGTGTCTTCTGATATCGGTTGTTCTGTCCATGGCTTTTGAAATAGAGATCGTAGGATATACCACTTCTGATTGGACTTCCGTTAAATTCGATGTATACACTCTTGATGGCAAGATACTCAGATACGACGGTTCAGGGGAATGTTCTATCATCCCGTATGGTTTCAGTATTCATAAACCTCAATTCGACTCATCTAGAGTGACCTTTAGATTGAAGCTCGATCTAGCCGGAGAAGGATTTTCAAAGGTGTGCATAGAGAAAGGGGATATAGGAGAAACCTGGGTGGAGATTTTCCTTATGGCTAATGGAAAGAAGTTAAAGATAGGAGAATTCAAAAATAGCGAAAATGTTCTTGGTGATCCCACAAATAGGAAGGAGTTCTTTATAAATCAAAAATCCGCACTGGGGAGATCAAAGGGATTTTTTGAAGTTCCTTCATCTCCCCGAAGATGTAAGAGATTGGTCCTTGCTTTTTATTACGCTTGGTATGGCACACCTGATGGTCCCATGGGAAACGGTAGATGGCTTCACTGGTATGGCCCTGGTATGTATTATCAGGGAACGAACCATCCTTTGAGAGGATTGTACGACTCATGGGATGAGAAAGTGCTCGAAGATCACATGAGAGAGGCTCTCGAATCGGGGATAGATGGTTTTGTTGTGTCATGGTGGGGGCCGGGAAGTTACGAAACCGATACCGTCAAGAAAATGCTCAGAATATCCCATGATATGGAAAAAGAAGGCAAAAGATTTTATATAAGCGTGTATTATGAGGGATACGAATACTCAACCGAAGAGGAAGCATTCAACGATCTTTGCTTCGTGATCGATGAGTTTGCGAAAGATAGAGGCTTTCTGAAGATAAATGGGAAACCCGTGATCTTCATATACTCAAGGGCCATAAACAGCATTTCCAGGAAAGGTTGGGAAAATGTGATGAAAAGGATCAGAGAAACGGGAAGGGATGCAATTTTTGTTGCAGATACGATGGATGGAAAGTTCGCGAAAATCTTTGGAGGGCTCCACATATACAACGTATGCGGCGCTTTTCGAAAACTTCCTGCTATGAAAGTTGGTCTGAGGTTTTTGAACTATCAAGCAAGGTATAACGGCGTGTTGTACGCTATGAACATAATGCCAGGTTACGATGATACCCATATACGAATTCCGGGATTCTCTGTTGATAGAGAGAATGGGAAACTCTATGAAGAACTCTGGAAACTCGTGTTGGAGATTGATCCAGATATAGTGATAATAACGAGTTGGAACGAATGGCATGAGGGATCGGAAATAGAGCCGAGTGTCGAGTATGGTAGAAAATTTCTCGATCTAACGAAAAAATGGGCAGAATTGTGGAAAAACAGAGACAGATTGATGATAGATGCTGAGAAATTGAAGTCGTATTTCAAATATCAATTCATACCGGAATTGAAACTTCTAAGAGCTTCAATGTATGTCAGACCTGATTCCAAAAGGGTTTATATAGCGAGTGATAACTTACTCGCCTGTTACGCTCTGAAACTTTTGGGAGATCCTCTGGCTTTCATTCTGGAGAAAGAACTTGAAAAATACGGAAAAGGATACGACGAAGAACATGAAATAGTTGTTGGGATCAAGATACCGGATGTTTTCTATGCGCGTTACAACGAGTATATTGACTCGATATTTTCTGAAAAGTTCGGATTAATAGAAGTTGTCTATGAAAAACCTGATAAATCAAGGGTTATAAATGATTGGGAAAAATATGCGGATTTGGTTGTGTATAAAGCCTTAAATGAACTTACAGATGGAAATCTGCAAGAAGCGGAAGCTTGTTTCAAACACCTTTTGGAAATATGGGATGGATGGGGATTCAAAGATGAATCTTACAGCTCCTATTATCAAACCTACAAAACAGGGCTCTTCGTTATTCTTTCAAATCGTTTGAAAAAGTATGGATCAGAGGTTGTTGAAAAGTATGCTTACGATGTTGAGAAAGCCAGGCAAATACTGATGTCATTGCAAACTGATGAAGGGGGATTCACGGTAGGGTATGAGATCAAAGATGATGGAGTAGTTCCAGCTGATGATGTGAACACGGAGACCACAAGCATAGTGACGATTGCCTTATTCGAATGAGGTGATAAAGATGAGAAAGTTTGTTTTCATCTTACTCGTATTCTCTTTCGAATTAGCATTCCCCTCGATCTTAAATTACGTCGACCCGTTCATAGGGACTGGTGGACATGGTCATACCTTCCCTGGTGCTACAGTTCCGTTTGGTATGGTTCAAGTGAGTCCAGACACGGATATCAGAGGGTGGGATTGGTGCTCAGGGTACCACTACTCCGATAGCTCCATAATGGGTTTCAGCCACACACACCTGAGTGGAACGGGAGCTGCGGATCATGGGGAAGTGAGGTTGATGCCGATCGTTGGGGATTTGAAGATAATACCTGGCCCTAAGGGGGATACCAGTAAAGGCTACAGATCCAAATTCAGTCACGATGAGGAATTTGCAAAACCAGGTTATTACTCTGTCTACCTCGAGGATTACGATATTTTCGTTGAGCTTACTGCCTCCACCAGAGTTGGGTTTCATAGATACACATTTCCTGAAACCGATAAAGCCTATATCCTGATAGATCTTTTCCACAGAATCGGCGACATGGCGGAAAGAGCTTATGTAAAAATCGTTGGAAACGATGAAGTTGAAGGATATATAACAGGCGGCCATTTCTGTGGGGCCAGAGATCCACACACGATATATTTCGTAGTTAAGTTTTCCAAACCTTTTAAAAGCTTTGGAACCTGGAAGGCCTTCAGAATAGAGGAGGGTAACAGGGAAGAGAAAATCGAGAGTAAATCGGAAGGATTGATAGGAGCTTACGTGAGGTATAGAACAAGGAAAGGTGAGAAGATACTGGTAAAAGTTGCTATATCCTACACAGGTATAGAGGGAGCAAGGAAGAATCTATCAGAAATACCGGATTGGGATTTCGATCGTGTCAAGAAGGAAGCGGAATCGATGTGGGAGAGGGAATTGAGCAAAGTGAAGGTAGAGGGAAGTCATGAAGAAAAAGTAAAATTCTATACGGCTTTATACCACGCCTTTATATCTCCAAACGTTTTTTCAGACGTAGATGATAGGTACATAGGACCTGATGATAAGATCCACCAGAGCGATTTCATACATTACACAACATTCTCCCTCTGGGACACTTTCAGGGCGTTACATCCTCTTTTCAACATATTACAACCTAAGAGAAACTTGAATATGATAAAAAGCCTTCTGGATATTTACGAGCAATCCGGTTGGCTTCCAAAATGGTACAAGGCCAACCGCTTTACGAACTGTATGATAGGAACACACGCTGATTCTGTGATCGTGGATGCTTATGTTAAAGGTTTAAGAGATTTCGATGCTGAAGAAGCTTACGAGGCTATAAAAAAGGATGCGACTGTGAGATCTTGCTGCTATTATGAAGCAAGAGGAGGGATAGACTACTATATAAAGATGGGATACGTTCCAGCAGATAAAGTTGGAGAAGCGACCTCCAGAACACTGGAATTCGCCTACGATGATTTTTGTGTGGCACAATTTGCAAAACTTCTTGGAAAGAAAGAAGACTATGAAACATTCATGAAAAGATCGAAAAATTACAGGAACGTTTTTGATAGGAGAAGAAAGTTCATGAGGGGAAGAAAACTGAATGGAGGATGGATGAACCCTCTATTTTTTGATCCCACAAGAGTTTACAGATACTATACAGAAGGAAATGCTTGGCAATGGACCTTTTTCGTCCCTCATGATGTCTATGGCCTCATGGAGCTTATGGGAGGGAGAGAAGAGTTTGTTAAGAAGCTAGATGAATTCTTCTCTAAAAAATCCAGGATAAAAGGGCCTCCTGATATAACGGGTTTAATAGGCCAGTACGCCCATGGAAATGAGCCATCACATCATGTAGCTTATCTATACGTCTATGCCCAAGAACCTTGGAAAACTCAGAGAATGGTAAGGTACATCCTAAAGCACCTTTACAGGACGGGGCCAGATGGTCTCTGTGGAAACGACGACTGTGGTCAGATGTCCGCGTGGTATGTGTTCAGTGCGATGGGATTCTACCCGGTTTGCCCGGGTACTCCTTATTACGTAATCGGTAGTCCATCCCTCGATAGAGTGGAAGTACATCTTGATAACGGGAAGATTTTTGAGATAATAGCAAAGAACAATTCTTCTGAGAACGTATACATATCACGAGTATTTCTCAATGGGAAAGAGTTGAACAGACTTTGGATAACGCATGATGAGATCATGAAAGGTGGAAAACTGGTATTTGAGATGTCAAAGACACCAAGTATTTCCAAAAAATTTGAACCTATTCCATTGAACTGAAAAAAGAGGTGAGAAAGTTGCCTCCTAAACCACCTTATAAGATGATAATGGATTTCCTGAAGGAAGAGCTCAAAATAAGGTACTCTCCAGGGGACAAGATACCCTCTGAGAACGAACTTGCTAAGATGTTCGGAGTCAGCAGAATGACGGCTAGGAAAGCTGTTGAAAGGCTCGTAAATGAAGGCCTTCTTGTGAGGATACCTGGTATTGGAACCTTCGTCTCGGAAGTATCGAAACTCTCGAAAGATACGATAACCTATGTTGGTGTTGCTATTGGTAACGTTTCGGATGTCAGAGGCCAAACGATGGTTTCTGAGATAACTAAAACCCTGAGAAGCTTTTCAGCGTATGCGATCTTCACGGATGTTGGCAAAGAATTTTCAGAAGATTTGGAGAGGAAACTTTCCTACCTTATGGAAGAAGGGATTTCTGGTTTGATAATGTCCCCTGTCAGCGGATTGGAAAAAAGTATTATCTTCAAGAAATTTCTTGAGAAAATACCCGTTGTTTTCATAGATAGAACAATATCGGGTTTTGAAAATATACCTGTTGTTGAATCCAATAACTATCATGGAGGGTATCTCCTTGGTGAACATTTGAGGGAGGTGCACAATGCTAAAAAAGCGTTGTTCATCACAGAAGAAAATACCAGTATGTCCAGTGTCAGGGAGCGATACGAAGGGTTCAAAAAGGGATTCAAAAGGCATGTTGATATCTTGGAACTCGATCGTGTCGAGGATTTGAAAGAAAACTTACCGAAGGTTTTGAAGGCCGAAAGATACGACTCTCTCTTCTTCTGTCACGATCTTTTAACCCTTTCCGGCATGTTCATTCTTCTAAGAAACGGTTACAGAATACCTGAAGATATCAAGGTTGTGAGTTTCGATGACAGGATCGTTACAAAATACGCTTTTCCGAAGATAACAACCGTAAGACAAAATTTTGTAGAGATGGGAAAGGTCGCTGCGTTGTTCCTCATAAAGCTTCTGAGAAAGGAAAAAATACCAAAGAGTGAGCACATTCCTGTAGAACTTATCATTAGGGAATCTTGCGGCTGTTCCTTCAGTACATGAAACTAATTATATATAATAATCCATAACACCAGCTGCTAGAAGCTGGAGGGATGAGTGTGGTAGCGGTGGAAGTGAAGGATCTATCGAAGAGTTTTGGAGAGATCGAAGCTGTTAGAAATATCAGCTTCGAAATAGGGGAAAGAGAAATATTCGGTTTGATAGGGCCGAACGGAGCAGGTAAGACCACCACACTTAGGATAATCGCAACTCTCTTGAAACCGGATTCTGGTTCTGTTGAAGTGTTTGGATACGATGTGCAGAGCGATGGTGAGAGAATCAGAGAGATGATAAGTTACCTTCCAGAGGATGCGGGAGCCTACAGGAATTTAACCGGGAAAGAGTATTTAGAGTTCATAGCGAGATTTTTTGCAAAAAGAGGAGAAGTTCATAAGATGGTGGAGAAAGGTATAGAGATAGCAAAGCTCGGTGATAGGATAACAGATAAGATATCAACCTACAGCAAAGGAATGATGAGGCGGCTACTGGTTGCAAGAACCCTCATGGTGAATCCCAAACTTGCGATACTCGATGAGCCCACTTCCGGTTTGGATGTCGTAAATGCCATAGAAGTTAGAAACATCATAAAAAGTTCCACAAGGGCAGGTACCACTATCCTTCTATCCTCTCATAACATGCTCGAAGTGGAGTTTCTGTGCGATAGGATCGCCTTGATGAATAACGGTAGGATTGTCGAAATGGGCAAACCTGAAGAACTTAAAAGCAAGTACAACGCGAAAAACATAGAGGAAGTGTTCGTAGAGGTGGTAAAATGCTCGGAAACATAATAAAGAAAGAATTGAAGGAGCTTTTAACCCTCCCAACGTTGATTCTCACGATCTCTATAGCTTTCATGTATGCCATCATAGGACAGTCCATAGGAAAAGCAGTTCATGAAACACCTCAAAAAGTGAATATCGGGATAGTGAATCTGGACGGAGGATCCTTCGGTGAACTGGTAGAACATGTTTTGAAGAAATACGCGAACGTGATTTACATTGGGAAATCAGAGGAAGAAGGTTTGAGGATGTTGAAAGAGAAAAGCGGTGTCGCACTCATAGCGATACCGGAAGGTTTCACACAGAACATACTCTCAGGTAGGCAAGGAGAATTGGAGATCGTATGGATCATGAGAGGAACTGG
>QNAV01000010.1:0-12798 GCA_003641585.1 Thermotoga sp.
ATGACTACACGGTTCAATTCGTTCTAAATCACCCCTTCGGACCATTCCTGAACTATCTCGCTCATGGAGCGGGATTGATTGTATCACCCAAGGCGATAGATGAATATGGAGATGATCCTGGTGTCCTTGGAAAACATCCTGTCGGGACAGGGCCATTCAAATTGGCTGAATGGAAAAAGGGAGAGAAGATAGTTCTTGTTAAGAACGAAAATTATTGGCAGGAAGGTAAACCGTATCTGGATAAAATCGTATTCAAGGTGATCCCAGAAGCTGTAACAAGAGCCCTCCAACTTCAGGCTGGAGATGCTCATCTTGCCTTGAAAATACCGCCAGTTTTTGTGAAGAAGCTAAAGAACGATCCAAAGATCGATGTCGTTGTAGGGCCAAGCCTTAGGGTTCTCTACATAGGAATGAACACACAGAAGAAACCCTTTGACGATGTCAGGGTAAGGAGAGCCCTCAATTACGCAATAGATAAAGAGACCCTTTGCAAAACCATTATGGGAGGCCTTGCAAAACCGGCAGATTCTCCTTTGGCCCCTGCCATTTGGGGGTACTACTCAACGGGGAAATACCCATACGATCCTGAAAAAGCAAAGAAACTCCTTGCTGAAGCAGGGTATCCAGATGGATTCGAGGCGGAACTGGCAACACCCAAAGGAAGGTATCTACAGGATTACGAGACAGCAGTGGCTATCCAGGCTCAACTTGCAAAGGTGGGGGTGAAAGTAAAGGTCGTTCCGATGGAATGGGCAACGTATCTTGCGTACGTGAACGTTAAAAATCCTGACAAGAGATATCAGATGTTCCTCCTGGGATGGGCTCCTTCAACAGGAGAAGCTGATTGGGTTCTAAGACCCTTATTCACCACGGGATCCATATCAAATAGGGCCCTCTACTCGAATCCAGAAGTTGATGAATTGGTGGTCAAAGCAAGTAGAGAGGTTGATCCTGAAAAGAGAAAAGAGCTCTATAAAATTCTTCAGGAAAAGATCGTTGATGATGCTCCTTGGATATTCCTGTATGTCTTGGACCAAGTCTATGCAAAGTCCAAAAAGGTTAAGGGAGATGTAGCACTCCCAATAGAGATCGTGCTCGTAAAGGATGCTTGGATAGAGGAATGAAACAAGGGGGGTCTCCCCCCCTTTGTTGAGGTGTTCTTATGGGGCGTTTTGTCTTAAGAAGAGTATTACTTCTAATACCCATACTTATAGGTGTATCAGTTCTGATATTTTTGATAATGCATCTTCTGCCAGGAGATCCTGCAAGACTCATAGCAGGAGAGGATGCCAGCGAAGAAGAGATAGAGATGATAAGAGTTAAGTACGGTCTTGATAAACCACTGGTGATTCAGTACCTGATATTCATGGAAAATCTTTTCAAAGGAGAAGTGAAATCCCTAAGATCAGATGCTCCTGTCTTTGAAGAACTTTTCCCTAGATATCTGAACACCATTCAATTGGCATTCAGCAGTGTACTCATAGCTAGTACTCTGGGAATTCTTTTTGGTGTCATAGCCGCTATTCACAGGAATTCCATAGTGGACAATTTGGTCATGGCAGTTTCCCTTTTCGGAGTTTCAATGCCGATATTCTGGTTGGGAATACTGCTCATACTTTTCTTTTCGGTGTATCTTGGATGGTTCCCCTCAGGAGGGAAAGAGGGTATCAGATCGCTTGTTCTCCCATCTTTAACCATAGGACTTGCTATAGCAGCTTTCATAGCCAGAATGACAAGGGCTTTGATGCTGGACGTTCTGAGTCAAGATTACATAAGAACAGCTGTTGCTTATGGATTTCCAAGAAAAACGGTGATTTACAGGTATGCTCTCAAAAACGTCATGATACCCATAGTGACCATAATAGGTCTACAATTCGGTTATTTGATGGGAGGAGCTGTTCTGACTGAAAGTGTCTTCGGCTGGCCTGGCATAGGAAGATACGTAGTTGAAGCGATATTTGCAAGGGATTACACCGTAGTCCAAGTTGGAATCATGGTCATATCTGCCACCTTCGTTGTTATCAACCTTCTTGTCGATTTAGCCTACGCTTTCCTGGATCCCAGAATAAGACGAGGGTGAGAGGATGAAAAAGAGTAGGAAAACATTCTGGGTAGTATGGAGAAGGTTCAAAAGAAATAGATTCGCAGTTATAGGATTTTGGATCATAGTCGCCTTCACTTTTTTAGCTATAGCCGCTCCTTGGATATCGCCCTATGATCCTAACGAACAAGATCTTCTGGCGAGTCTTCAAGGACCCTCCTTGAAACATCCCTTTGGAGTGGATTTCTTTGGAAGGGATATATTGAGCAGGGTTATCTGGGGTGCAAGAGTTTCTTTAACGATATCTGTGGAAGCCGTTGCAATAGCAGTGATTCTTGGTGTGACTTTAGGAGCGATCTCTGGCTTTTATGGAGGAGCAGTTGATGAGGTGATAATGAGGATAATGGATGTTTTCCTCGCGATACCGGATATCCTGCTTGCCATAGCTATAGTCGCCGCTTTGGGACCTGGTACTTTCAATCTTGTTCTTGCAATATCCATATATTCCATGCCTCAATTTGCGAGAGTTGCCAGAAGTGCAGTCCTTGTTGAGAGAAAGAAAGAATACGTTGAATCCGCAAGAGCAATCGGGGAGAGTAGTCTTTCCATGCTCTTTAGGTACGTACTTCCAAACAGTATTTCACCGATACTCGTTCAGGCAACCCTCAGAATGGCCAGGGCCATCTTGAGCGTGGCTGGTTTAGGTTTCTTGGGACTTGGAATACAACCCCCAACTCCCGAGTGGGGAACAGATTTGAGCCAGGCTAGAACTTACCTTCAAATAGCACCCCATACAGGTATATTCCCAGGACTTGCTGTTTTTCTCATAGTGATGGGGTTCAACTTCCTGGGAGATGGCTTGAATGATGCTTTGAATCCCCGCTTGAAGGATAGGTGATGAGAGTGGAAGCGATACTTGACGTCAGAAATCTGGTTGTCGAGTTTGATACAGAAGAGGGCATCGTCAAAGCTCTGAATGGAGTTTCTTTTTGTTTGAAAAAAGGTGAAATACTTGGAATAGTTGGAGAAACCGGTTGCGGGAAATCCGTCACCGTGTATACGGTTTTAAAGCTTCTTCCCATGCCTCCTGCAAGGATAGTGTCAGGGGAGGTTATTTACAAAGGTAGAGATCTTTTGAAATTGAGCGAGGAGGAACTGAGAAAGATACGGGGAAAAGAGATAGCCATGATATTCCAGGAACCCATGACTTCTTTGAATCCCGTCTTCACTGTAGGGAAACAACTTATGGACGTTATATTCCTTCACAGAAAAGTCAGCAAGGAGGAAGCAAGAGAGATCGCTTTGAAAGCTCTGGAAGATGTTAGAATGCAAGATCCAGAGCTCATAATGAAAAAATATCCTCATGAACTATCAGGTGGTATGAGACAAAGGGTTATGATAGCTATGGCTCTTTCATGTAATCCGGAGATACTCATAGCGGACGAACCGACGACAGCACTGGATGTCACTATACAAG
This sequence comes from Thermotoga sp., assembly GCA_003641585.1. Classification (GTDB taxonomy): domain Bacteria; phylum Thermotogota; class Thermotogae; order Thermotogales; family Thermotogaceae; genus 4484-232. The sequence goes on from QNAV01000010.1 coordinate 3,519, forward strand.
CGCAGATTCTCGCGATAATAAAGGAAATGCAGAGTAAACATAACATGTCAGTTATATTCATAACACACGATCTCGGTGTCGTAGCTCAGCTCTGTGATAGAGTGGTCGTGATGTATGCGGGAACTGTGGTGGAGATGGCATCAATCGATACCATATTCAAAAATCCGGTTCATCCATACACCAGAGGATTATTGGAATCAATACCCAAGATAGACAAGAAGCAGGAAAAACTCAGATCGATACCGGGTATTGTTCCAAACTTGGTATCCCCTCCTCCCGGTTGTAGATACCATCCAAGATGTGAAAGATTTCTGAAAAACCTCTGTGATAGAGAGGCTCCAAAACTTCTCGAAATAGAGAAAGATCACTTTGTAGCTTGTCACAATCCCTACAAGAGGTGAATTCATGTGGTCTTGATCAGAGTTGAGAATCTGACGAAAGAGTTCAACGTCAACTTAAGAATAGGGAAAAAAGCTAAGATAAGAGCGGTGGATAATGTCAGCCTGGAAATAATGAAGGGAGAGACCCTAGGACTCATAGGTGAATCTGGTTGTGGGAAAACCACTTTTGGTAGAATGCTGGTGAAACTCATATCTCCAACATCTGGAAGGATCATTTACAATGGTGTTGACATAACCAATATGAGGGAAAAGGAATTCAGACCTTACAGGAAAAGAGTACAAATAGTTTTTCAAGATCCCTTCTCATCTCTCAATCCAAGGATGACAGTTTTCGATATTCTAAGGAGACCTCTGGAGATTCATAAAGTTATCGGTAAGAACAATCCGAGAGAGTATATAGCAAAAATTCTCGAAGAAGTCGGTCTGAGAGAAGAACACATGTTGAGGTTTCCCCATGAGTTCAGTGGGGGACAAAGACAGAGAATATCGATAGCAAGAGCTCTCGTTCTGCAACCTGAATTCATAGTTCTTGATGAACCCACATCCGCTTTAGATGTATCCGTGCAGTCTCAAATATTGAACCTTTTGAAAGATCTTAAAAAATCTAGGAATTTGACATACCTATTCATATCCCACGATCTATCCGTCATAAGATACATGAGCGATAGAATAGCCGTTATGTACATGGGAGAGATCGTTGAACTTGCAAAAGCAGACGAGCTTTTCGAAAATCCCTTCCACCCATACACCAAAATGCTTATGGATTCGATCCCTATCCCGAATCCATCAATTAGAAAATCCTTTTCTATGATAAAAGGAGAACTCCCAAGCCTTTTGAATCCACCCAAAGGATGCAGATTTTCGACAAGATGCGATTTCAGAGTGAAAGAATGTGAAACGAAGCATCCCGATTTGATTGAAGTGAAAAAGGGGCATTTCGTAAGGTGCTTGAGGATAAACGAATAGAGAAAGATCCCCCCATTACACTCCAAGTTCTTCGAAAATCTTTTTCACGATCTCAATACCCACCCTTTCTTGTCCTTCCACGGTTGAGGCTCCTACATGAGGGGTTGCAACGACGTTTGGAAGAGAAAGCAGTTTCTTCCTTAAATCATCGAAGGGAGGTTCCACTTCAAAGACATCGAAACCGGCCGCTTTGATCTTTCCATTGACTAACCCATTGTAAAGTGCCTTTTCATCAACTACTCCTCCTCTAGATACATTGATCACCACAACACCATCTTTCATTTTCGAAATGGACTCTTCGTTTATTATGTGTTTTGTCTCCTCTGTTAATGGAACATGAAGAGTTACTATATCCGATTCTCTGAGGAGTGTGTCCAGATCCACTATCTCCACTTGTAGATCTGTCCTGTTCACGTAAGGATCGTAAGCTAAAACTTTCATACCAAAGCAAAGAGCCCTTTTTGCAACCTCCTTCCCTATATTTCCAAATCCAATTATTCCCAAGGTCTTTCCAAAAATCTCGTTTCCTTTCAGATCTTTTTTGGTCCATTTACCCTCCTTAAGATCCATTGTTCCTCTTGCTATATGTCTAACACAATTTAATATAAGACCGAGCGTTAACTCCGCAACTGATACGGCGCTGGCACCTGGTGTGTTCAGCACCTTTATACCTTTTTCTCGAGCTTTCTTCACATCTATGTTATCAAGGCCAACACCCGCTCTTGCTATTATCTTCAATTTCCTACCAGCTTCTATGATATCTGCCGTTACCTTGGTCGCGCTTCTCACGACGAGAACATTGACTTCTGGCATAATCTCTAACAGCTTTCCCTTTGGAAGGTGTTCGGAAGAGACATTCAGTATACTTTTCGATCTCAGGAGTTCCATCGCTCTTTCAGATAGGGGATCGTTGACATGAATTCTTATCATCCCCCCACCTCCTCATACAGAACCTTCATGGCTGTTTTCACAGCCGTTCCCATCTCGAACTCGTATCCAAGCTCCTTCAAGGTGAACTCCAAAGCGGAAATTGCTGTTATCGTATCGAAAGGCGACATGTATCCCAGATGGGCTATCCTGAAGATCTTACCTTTTAAATGAGCCTGGCCTCCTGCTATCGTTACACCGTATTTATCTCTCATGATTTTCGTGATCCTGTTCCCATCTATCCCCTCGGGCACTTTAACTGCGGTCACAACGTTACCCGGTCTTTTTGAGAACAGTTCGAGACCTATGGATTTAACAGCTTCTCTCGTGGCTCTTCCAAGAACTCTGTGCCTTTCCCACACGTTTTCTATTCCCTCTTTCTCGATCATCTTTATCGCTTCATTCAACATGTATATCATATTCACACCAGGTGTGTAGGGATTGTCAGGATACTTTTTCCTATACGCTCTGAGATCGAAGTAGTATCTTGGAGAATCGGATTTTTCCACCAGTTTCCATGCTTTCTCATTCAGCGTTATGAGAGCAAGACCTGGAGGAAGCATTATACCTTTCTGACATCCCGTAACGACGACATCAACACCCCATTCATCCATCTTCAACGGTTCTGCTAAAAGAGAACTCACAGCGTCTGTTACTAAAACAGCGTCTGTTCTCTTCGTGACCTCAGCTATGGCTTCTAAATCTATAACCGTTCCTGTAGAGGTTTCACTGTGGGTTGTGAAAACGGCTTTGACGTCGGGATTTTCCTTCAAAGCTTTTTCTATCTGCTCAGGCTTCACGTAATCTCCCCATTCCAAAGCTATTTCAACTATATCGATCTTGTAACTTTCACATATCTCTTTCCACCTTTCACCAAATTTTCCAGAAACCACCACTATAGCTTTGTCCCCAGGGCTCAAAAGGTTAGATACAGCTGCTTCCATAGCCCCAGTTCCCGAAGATACAAAGGCATAGACCGTGTTTTTCGTCTGAAAGAGGTATTTTGCTTTTTCAAGGGTTTCTTCAAGTATCGATACGAATTGTGGCGTTCTGTGGTGTATGGTCTCTTTCGCTCCTTTCAAAAGCACATCGTGAGGAACAGGCGTTGGTCCTGGAGCTGCTATATAATGTTTCTTCAAAAATTTTGGCATAGATAAGACACCTCCTGCAAACTTTTGGATTCGTGATGATTATAACAAACCCATGATATTCTGTTTCCGAAGATAACAAGATTGTGGTAAAGTTAATTCGAGGTGAAAATGATGATATAATCCTGAGGAAGGGTGATCTGTTATGAAGGAGATAGAAGAGCTGGAAAAACTTGTGGACAAGCTCATAGAAGGGTACAAAAAGATGAAAAGTGAAAACGAAAGGCTATGGGAGGAATTGAATAGTGCTGTTGAAAGAGTGGAACGCCTTGAGAGGGAGAAGAAAGAGCTAGAATTGATACTGGAGAGTCATAGGAAGTCTTTGAACACCCTGGTCACGAAGCTTCAAAAGTTTCTCTCAATGACGACAGGTCAGGAGTTGGTGTGGGATGAGGAAGAAGGTGAGCATCAAACTGGGTAGCAGAGAGTACGTTCTAACAACTGATGAAGATGAAGAGACGTACCTTAAGGTTGTAGACAAGATTAAAAACGAGTTCAGAAAATACGAGAAATATGTGGATGAAGTGGGGATAGAACAGATACTGTTCGTTATGCTGGCAAATCTGGCTTTGGAGAATGTCAGACTTTCTGAGAGAATAAAGAAATTGTCTTCCAAAATCGCTAGAAGTCTTGAGGTGGAAAAAAAGGATGAGAGTGGGACTCTTTGATTCGGGTGTAGGGGGTCTTACTGTTTTAAGGGAGCTCTTGAGGAGAGCTCCATATAATTGTTATATATATCTTGCTGACACCAATAGAGCACCGTATGGAACGAAACCATTGGAGACTTTGAAAAGATACACGCTGGAGATAATATCTTTTCTTCTGAATAAGAACGTGGATATCATAGTTTCTGCTTGTAACACCATAGACAGTGTTATCAATTCGTTTGCCGATAGGCTTCCAGTACCTTATTACAGCATTATTGATGCGGCTGTGAATGGTGTGAAGGGTGAAAAGATAGCGATCCTTGCCACAGAAGCTACCGTTAAAAGCGGGGTGTACAAAGAAAAATTGAGAGATGCATCTATAGTTCTGCAAAAGCCCGCACAACTCTTGGTGGCGATGATCGAGAAAGGGGGATTTCGTAGCGGAATCGCTGAGGACCTGGTTAAACATTACCTGAAAGATGTAAAAAAATTCAAACCCGACGTTCTGATATTGGGGTGTACCCACTTCCTATATTTTAAGGACGTAGTAGAGAGGTATCTGAAAGAGGTGAAAGTAATAGATCCCGCGGAAAAATTAGCCAGTATTGTGGAGAAGGATCTAAAGGATTCTGAAGAGAAGAGTTGTGTGGAATTTTTTGTCACAGGTGATGCTCATGAATTTGAAGAAAAATTGGTGAAGATGATGGATGTGAATGTTTCATATACCATAAAAGGGATATCTTTCGAGGAATTCGAAAGGATGGTGAAGGAATTTGAAGGAAATTTTGGTGGTATCGGGACTTTCAGGGGCAGGTAAAACCACCGCCATCGGTCTTCTGGAAGACCTGGGTTATTTCTGCATGGATAACATTCCCACCGCTCTCATCGAAGAAATGACGAGACTTCTTATGAGCTCAACGATAGAGAAATTCGCAATAGTTGTCGATATAAGGAGTGAAATATTCGGGGATCCTGTGGAGAAGATAAAAAGATTGAAAGATAAATTGAAAGCCCAGGTTATATTCCTTGAAGCATCGAAAGAAGAGATCTTAAGAAGATATGCACTGACCAGGAGGAAGCATCCATTACAAGATGGAATGAGCCTTGAGAAGGCTATAGAGGTTGAAAGAGAAAAATTGATGGATTTGAAGGAAATAGCAGATCATGTGATAGATACTTCCAGATTGAATGCTCATCAACTGAGGGAAAAACTCCTCTCAATTTTAAAAGCAGAATGGGAAGAAGGGATAATAAGAATCATGAGTTTTGGTTACAGATTCGGCATCCCAATGGATGCCGATTTTGTTTTTGATGCGAGGTTCTTCCCGAACCCGCACTACCATCCGAATCTTTCACACAAAACAGGGCTTGATGAAGAAGTGAGGGAGTTTTTTAAAGAATACCCCCAGGTTGAAGAATACGTGAAATCCATAGTTAAGATAATTCTAACGGCTTTTCATGAGTATTCGAAGGAGGGAAGGAAAAGTTTAACAGTGGCAATCGGTTGTACCGGTGGTCAACATAGATCCGTGTACATAGCTCGAAGAATAGCCGAGGAAATCAGCAAGATCGGTATATCAATTTTGGAGGAACACAGAGATCTTGGGAAGGGGATAGAATGAAGATAACCGCTATAGGTGGAGGAACAGGTCTTTCAATGCTTCTAAGAGGTTTGAAGGAATTTCCTGTGGAAATAACAGCAGTGGTCTCCGTGACTGACGAAGGAGGAAGCTCTGGGACCATAAGGAAAGAGCTAAGGATTCCACCACCTGGAGATGTAAGAAACAATATCGTAGCTCTGGCAAAGGACGAGCATTTACTTGGTAAGCTCATGAATTATCGTTTTGAAAACGGCAGTTTCAAAGGACATACGGTAGGAAATCTCATGATAGCGGCTCTTACAAAGATGACAGGTAGTTTTTCAGGTGCCATAAAGATCCTCTCAGAGATTTTGGCCATAAAAGGAAAGGTTCTTCCTGTGAGTGAAGATCTGGTACGTCTTGTAGCGTTCTTTGAAGATGGGAGCAAAGTAGTGGGAGAAACAAGAATTGTTGAGAAAAAAGGGAAGATAGTGAAAGTGGAGTTGGACAGGGAAACGGAAGCCCTCCCTGAAGTTTTGGAAACTCTGAGAAAAAGCGACATGATCATATTAGGTCCTGGAAGTCTATACACGAGTGTTGTAACCAATCTTTTGGTAAAGGGAGTGAAAGAAGCCATACAAGATGGAGATGCGATACTAGCTTATGTTTGCAACATCATGACACAACCGGGTGAAACTGTGGGGTATAGACTATCAGATCATGTCAAAGAAATCGAGAGATATCTTGGGAAGGAGGTTGATTTCATAATAGCGAATTCCCAAAGGCCATCAGATGATATACTTGAAAGATACAGAAAGGAAGGGGCAGATTTGGTAGTGCTGGATCTAGAGAATCTGGACAAAATGGTCGTTGTTGAGCCTCTGCTTTGTACTATCAAGGATCCCTATGATGGGAGAGTTAAAGTAAGACATGATCCAATGAAACTTGCCAAAACTCTGATGAAAATGATGGGATGGAGGGAAAAAAGTTGAGAACAAAGCGTTCAACCTTTTCCGATGAAGTGAAAGATGAGCTCGTTAGGTTCCCAATCCTGTCAAAAGATGAAGTGAAATATGAGTTTTTAGGGTTCATAAAGGCTAGAGGTAGTGTGGAATTGAGACGTGGAGATATTCTGGTATCTCTCGGTTCTTTCTCTGCTGCTAGAAGACTCGTAACGATTATTAGATACCTTAAATTGTGTGAGAGATCTTTAGAGATATTCAAAGAGGAGAGGTTAGGAAGAAAGAGGATAGTTCTGAATCTGAGGAATGAGGGTATCCTACCTGATATTTTAAATGTGGGTATACCTGAAGATACGGCGTTTTTCTCCAGCTTCCTGAGGGGATTTTTCCTCTCTTCAGGATCTGTTACCGATCCTCGTTACCACTACCATCTTGAGATGAGCACGTTTGACAAGAGAATTTTAGAAAGCATTAAAGAAAAACTTTTAAAACTTTTTGGGATAAAATCCAACATAGTCAGCTTAAAATATAACTTCAGAATCTATATCAAATCGTCAAGGGATATAATTGAATTTTTGAATATAGTAGGTGCATACGAGAGTGTAAAATTCTACGAGAAGATAGTGGAAGAAAGATCTATAAAGTCTGATGTCAACAGAAGCTTGAATTTCATATCTGCGAATGCTGTAAGAGTGGGAACGAGTAATGCCAGGCAAATAGAGGCTATAAGGAAGATAATAGAGAGTGTAGGTTTGGAGGTGCTCCCTGAGGAATTACGAAGAATAGCTGTTTTAAGGCTTGAGAACGAAGACCTCAGCCTTAGGGAACTAGGATATCTGATGGATCCACCGATGACAAAAGCGATGGTATATAGAAGGATCAAGAAAATCATGGATATCGCTTCCAGAATAGGAGGCGATGAAGTGTGAAGTGTCCTTTCTGTGGTTATGAGGATACCAAAGTTCTGGATTCAAGGCCAACATCCGACGGAGCTGTCATCAGAAGAAGAAGAGAATGCCCAAAATGTGGTGCAAGGTTCACAACTTATGAGAGATACGAAGTGGGGCCGGTCCTGGTTGTAAAGAAAGATGGAAGAAGGGAAAAATTCGATCGAAGTAAGATAATGAGGGGAATATTGAAAGCGTGTGAGAAAAGGCCTGTAACTTACGAAGATATGGAAAAGTTGGTTGATCGGGTTGTTCTTGAAATCCAAAAGATGGGAAACCCTGAGGTGAGTACAAAAGTCATAGGTGAACTGGTCATGAGCGGTTTGAAAGAATTAGATCAAGTTGCCTATGTTAGATTCGCCTCTGTTTACAGGGATTTCAGAGAAATAGATCAATTTCTGGATATTGTCAAGGAATTGAAGAAAGAAAGGGAGGTGAAGAGATGAAAAAAGTCATATACCTAACGAAAGAGGGTTACGAGAGTTTGAAGAAAGAACTTGAAGAATTGAGAAGAAAGCTCATGTACGAGATATCGGAGAGGATAAAAGAAGCGAGGGAGTTGGGAGATCTTGCAGAGAACTCTGAGTACGAGGCTGCGAAGAATGAGCAGGGAAGAATAGGAAGTAGGATCATGGAAATAGAGCAGATTCTGAACAACGCTCAGATAATAGAAAATGCGGAAGCCAGTGAGGTGGGACTTGGACACTGGATTATCCTTAGAAATTTGGATACCAATGAAGAATACAAAGTCAGACTGGTCACACCCCAGGAAGCGGATATATTCAACGGAAAACTCAGCTCTGATTCACCCCTCGGAAGGAGTCTGTTGGGTAGGAAGGTAGGGGATGTTGTGAAAGTAAAAGCTCCTAAAGGAACGTTCCGTTATGAAATTATCGGAATAGGACCAGAATGATGGGGGTGATTTGGTGATAGAAGAGGTAAGAAGACGCAGGATAGAAGAAGTAGAGGAACTAAGAAAGATGGGGATAGAACCCTATCCTTATAGGTTCGAAAAGACTCATACAACGATGGATGTAAGAAGGAAGTATGAAGAAACCTTGAATGTGGGTGAGGCCAGAGAGGATGAGAAACTCTCCGTCGCTGGGAGGGTAATATCGATCAGGCATCATGGAAAAAGCTCTTTCTTTCATATAAAGGACTCAACGGGAAGGGTGCAGATATACATAAACAGACAAGCGGTAGGGGATGAAAAATTCAAGGTATTTAAAAAATACGTCAATATAGGGGATGTTGTTGGTATAAAGGGTTTCCCGTTTAAAAGTAAAACAGGAGAGCTAACGGTGTTCGTAGAAGACTTTAAGATACTCAGCAAAGCTCTCAGAACATTACCAGAAAAATGGCATGGATTGAAGGATAAAGAAATCATTTACAGACAAAGGTATGTTGAGATGATAATAAACGATTCTGCGCTGGAAAGGTTCAAAAAAAGGTTCGAAGTGATAAAGCTCATTAGGGATTTTCTCGATAACAAGGGTTTCATAGAGGTTGAGACGCCCATACTTCACTATGTAACAGGAGGAGCCGCTGCGAAGCCTTTCATAACGCATTTGAACGTCTATGATATAGACATGTATCTGAGGATCGCACCGGAATTGTATCTCAAGAGATTGATAGTTGGAGGTTTTGAAAAAATATACGAAATAGGTAAGAACTTCAGAAACGAGGGTGTATCCTATAAGCA